>JBJTBB010000358.1:0-4955 GCA_046091125.1 Planctomycetaceae bacterium | reverse complement strand
ATTGAGGATCGCGCGAGCTGAAAGGACTTTATTGATCTCTGGCCGCTCACCGCGGGTGGTCGAGAGAAGGATCTTTTCCTCATCATCAGCGGTCGGGTAACCCACCTTGATATTGAACATGAAGCGGTCGAGTTGCGCTTCCGGCAGCGGATAAGTGCCCTCCTGTTCGATCGGATTCTGAGTGGCGATGGTGAAAAACGGTTCCGGGAGCTGATACGTGTCCTGGCCAACCGTCACTTCCCGCTCCTGCATCGCCTGCAGGAGTGCCGCCTGCGTCTTGGGGGGCGTGCGATTGATCTCGTCGGCCAACAGGATGTTCGTGAAGATCGGTCCCTCGACGAAGCGAAAATGGCGGCGTCCCGCCTCATCCTCTTCGAGGACGTTCGTGCCGGTGATGTCCGAGGGCATCAGGTCGGGCGTGAACTGAACCCGCTTGAAACCGACGTCCAGTATCTTGGCGAGCGTGGAGACCATCAGCGTCTTGGCCAGGCCCGGCACCCCTTCCAGGAGGCAGTGGCCGCGGGTGAAAATCGCCGCGAAAAGCTGCTCGATCACCGCGTCCTGGCCGACGATGACCTTCTGCAGCTCTTCCTGCATGACCCGGCGGTGCTGCGAGAACTCGACGAGAATGTCATCGATGGTCTTGGGCCGGGGAGGTGTCGTCACGGCGGACTTCCGGTGAAGGTCGTGGAAAACAACATGGATAGCTGAGGCGAGTATCGACCTGACCGGCTGGTGCGGCAAGGCTGACGGTTGTCGAGGCCGGAATGAGAGACCTCCGGCCGCTAAACTGAAGTCGAAGGGAGTCTTTCACGTGCGACGTCTGGAAGTTTTGAGCTGGCTCTGTGCACTGGTCATGGTCTCGACAGGGACGTGTGCAACGAGCCCGGCAGCCGAAGCGCCCCCTGAGCCTGGGGAAATCCTCGCGTCCATCGAGAAAGCCACCAACTGGCTGCTGTCGGAACAAAAGGCTGACGGCTCCTGGCAAAGCGGCATCCGCTCCGCTGAAACCCAAGTCGGTGCCTCGTCGCTCGCGTTGCTTGCGCTGCTCAACGCCGGCGTTCCCCCCAAAGCCGCCGCCATGCAGAGAGCACTCGACTGGCTGCGCAAACAGCAACCGAGTGACACGTACTCAGTCTCGCTACAGACGATGGCGCTCTCGGCCGTGGGCAATCCCCGCGACCTCGTGTTTCTCGAACGAAATGTCAGGCTTCTGGAGAGTCTTCAGATCAGCCGCGGGCCCACGACGGGAAGCTGGCCCTATGGTTCCGGTCGTGGATCCGGCGACAATTCCAACTCACAATTCGCCATCCTCGCACTGCACGAGGCGGAAGCCGCGGGCGTCAAGGTCAAGCAGGATGTCTGGACGAGGGCCCACCAATACTGGATCGCCTGCGCGAACAGTGACGGCTCGTGGGGCTACACGATCATGCTCGGTAACACCGGGCGGCCCCAAGGCAGTTCCGGCAGCTCCGGCAGCATGACGTGCGCCGGCATTTCGAGCCTCTGGATCACGTCGGAGCACGTGGGCTCGCCGGCCGCCCGCGGAAATGAAGAGGTGATTCGGTGCTGCGGAGGCGGTTCGTCCCCCGACGCGTTGGAAAAAGGGCTCGCATGGCTCGGCAGAAACTTCTCGGTGACACAAAATCCAGGCACGCGGGGGGCGACGTGGCTGTACTACTACTTGTACGGGCTCGAACGAGTCGGACGCTTCACTGCGAGGCGTTTCATCGGGACCCACGACTGGTACCTGGAGGGCTCGACGTTCTTTCTCTCGGTCCAGGATCCGTTGAGCGGGTCGTTTCGCAGTGGTGGCGGACAGATCGACGACCCCCTGATCGCAACCAGTTTCGCCACGCTGTTTCTGGCCAAGGGACGGCGGCCGGTGATCGTGGCCAAAAGCCGTCACGAGCCCGAGAAGGACTGGAATCGTCACGGCCACGACGTGGCCCGCCTGGTCACGCATGTCGAGCGCCTATGGAAGAAAGATCATCCGGCCGGCCTCTCATGGCACGTGGTCGACACGACTGCCGCCAAACCGGAGGATCTGCTGCAGGCTCCCGTCCTCTGGATTTCAGGGGAGAAGGCTTTCGAACTCGGCGATCAGGCCGGCGCGAGGCTTCGCAACTATCTCGACGAGGGTGGATTCATCTTCGCCGAGGCCTGCTGCCCCGAAAGCGATGACTTCGACAAGCGCTTTCGGGGACTGATGGAGGAGGTCTTTCCCGAGCCTGAATACCGGCTCCACCTCCTGCCTCCGGAGCATCCGGCGTGGCATGCCGAGGACCTCGTGCCACCGGAGCGACAACGACCGCTTCTTGGCATCGACTACGGATGCCGCACGGCCGTCGTCTACGTGCCACCGTTCCTTCAGGATGGCAAGGCCCTCCCAAGTCTCTCCTGCCTCTGGGAATTGGCCGACGAAACACTCGACTCCCGACCCAATCGCGTGAAAACCGAGGTCAACGCCGCGCTCGCCACCGGTGCGAACGTCCTCGCCTATGCGACGAACCGTGAGCTCAAGAGCAAGGACGAACTTTTCACCGTACGGATTGAAAAGAAGGCGGGGTCCACCGAGGCATTCGAACGGGGTCATCTGGCGATCGGGAAGCTGAAGCATTCCGGTTTGTGCGACGCCGCCCCCGCCGCGCTGGCCAACATCCTTCGCGCGGCCGCCCGCGAACTTGGCATGAGAGTCGACACGATGCCCGCGCAGGTCGACCCTTCCGATGCAGCCGTGATGGACTACCACCTGTTGTTCATGCACGGTCGCCAGGCGTTCAGACTGGAACAGGACGGGCAGGCCCGCATCAGGGAGTTCCTCGAAGCCGGAGGCACGCTGCTTGTGGATAGCGTCTGCGCTGCGCCCGGTTTCAGCGACGCCTTTCGACGTGAGATCGGGATCATGCTGCCGGAGACACCGCTCGAGCCGATCCCGATCGATGACCCGATATTCTCCTCCTCCGAGTACGGCGGATTCGACATCCGTCAGGTCACCCTTCGCGAGCCCACGCGTGGCGACGGGCCTATGGAGAGCCGGACTCGAAAGACTGCCCCCCGGCTCGAGGGCGTGAAGATCGGGGATCGATGGGGCGTGATCTTCTCCCCCTACGACCTCTCCTGCGCCCTCGAGAAGCAATACACGCTCGAGTGCACAGGATACGAGAGGGCCGATGCCGAAAAAATCGCCCTCAACGTGGTGCTCTACTCTCTGCACCACTGATCGCCGAATCAACGCGACTCGAGAACGCCGACGATCGATCATCCCCCGGATCGGCCATGGCGACCATTCCTATCCTCAATCATCCGAACGACCGCCCGTCAGGAAGCTGGCGTAATAAAGGAGGGTCAGGATGCTCTGGAGCGTGCCCGCGACGTAGGTCCATGCGGCGGCGTCGAGCACGTTGTTGACAGCCGGCATCTCGTCAGCCGGGACGATGCCCAGGGAGACCAGTTGTGCCTTGGCCCTGTTGCTCGCGTCGAACTCCACCGGAAGGTTGACCAACTGGAAGAAGACCGTGCCTGCGAAGAGGGAGATCCCGATCCAGGCGACCGGCGTGAGCATCATGCCCAGACCGATCATGAACACGAGGATTCCCAGACCGCTGCCGATGTTGGCGACGCCAACCGCGGCGTTGCGGACCGCCATCAGCGAATACCCTTGCGCATCCTGAAGCGCATGCCCCGCCTCGTGGGCTGCGATGCCCACCGCGGCGAGCGTCTTGCCCGAATAGACGTCGCTCGAGAGACGGAGCACCTTCTGCCGCGGGTCGTAGTGGTCGGTCAATTGACCGGGCACCTGTTCGATGACGACGTCGGTCTCCCCCGCGGACTCCAAAATGTGCCGGGCCGCGGCGGCGCCCGACAGCGCCGCCGCCTGTTCCCTCGCGGCGGCGAAAGCGGAGTGGACACGCCACTGCGCCCACATGCCCAGGAGCATCGCCGGCGCCACCCAGATGAGGTACATGGGATCGAAGAAGAACATGTATCACTCCTTGTAGGACCCGTTCGCGGACGACCCGTGCGGACTCACTGCCGAAGAGGCCGCACCCCGCGACAGCCTCTTTCTACGCACCCCTTCGACCGACGGTTCGGCGGCTTGCGCACGGCTCAAGCCAGCCACCCTGACCCGCCGGAGGAAGCATAGGGCAAGCGGATTGGACCGCCAATGAGGTCACACTCGCCGTGAATCGCCATCGCGGCCGATGCGTCATCCGCTTCCTGAAAACATCGACGGGGAGTTCCCGGGAATCGAGGCCCTTTCAGCGGGAAGACGATCACACGGGCGATTCGGAATCGCCATGGCCGCCCCGGATCGCCTCGAGTTGCGAGTGCACCGCGTCGACCACCACGTGCAGATCGCCGTGCCAGTCGATCTCGCGGCTGGTCTGGGTGGCAAGATCCTTGATCTGCATGGGTCCCTTCGCGAACTCGTCGGAGCCCGCCACAAGGGCCAGCCGCATGCCGCGGCTGGCTGCCAATTTCAGCTGCTGTCCCACCTTTTTCGGTTCAGGAAAAAACTCGACCGCCATGCCGTCGGCCCGAAGGGCCCGCGCGATCCGCAGGTAGTCTCCGATGTGGGTTTCGTCGAAGTAAACGAGGAAGATCTCCGCGGGCGTTTGAGCGTCTTCAAGCAGACCGAGTTCCTCGAGACCGGCCAGCAGGCGATCGAGTCCGAGCGACGCGCCCACGCCCGGCAGCGGCTGCTTCGTGAACAGCCCGGCCAGATTGTCGTAGCGTCCACCCGAACAGATGCTGCCGAGGCTCGAAAGGTCGTCGAGAAAACTCTCGAGCACGATGCCCGTGTAGTAGTCGAGTCCGCGGGCGATCGACGTGTCGACGACGACGCGTCCCGGGGCGATCCCCGCCTCGCGGCAGCCCGCGAGGATTCGGCGCAGGGCCTCCACGCCCGCCCGCCCCGATGCGTTGCCGGCGACCTGATCCCCCACCCTCGT
>JBJTBB010000357.1:0-4200 GCA_046091125.1 Planctomycetaceae bacterium | reverse complement strand
GACCCACTGAATGATGCCGTTGGGATCGACGATGAACGTGGCCCGCAGGCAATACCCTTCCGACTGTTCGAGGATGCCCAGCTCCGGGGCCAGTTTCTGTGCCGCGATGAGCGGATAACCCAGATTTTTGAGATCGTCGTGCGACCGCCTCCACATCATGTGGCACCACTCGTTGTCGGTGCTTCCGCCCACCACCGCGGTGTCACGGTCGGCGAAGGCCTTCAGTTGGCGGTTGAACTCGGCCAACTCCGTCGGGCAGACGAACGTGAAGTCCTTGGGGTAGAAGAAGTACACGACCCACTTCCCCACGTACTCGGCATTCGTGAGGATCTTCAAGTCCCCTTTCTCGTTGCCGACACAGGCCTGAACCATGTACGAGGGAAACGCGTCGCCGACGGTGAGCATGCTGCAGCCTCCTGGACGGGAAAACGGAGGCAGTCTACGGGCGTGGCCGGAGACGTACAACACGCCAGCCGCGCGCGCGAGGAGAATCCTCCTGTGATGAACGCCGATTCCGACGGCTCGGAAGCCTCATCGCTCGACGCTCGGACGAACGATCCGGTCATCCGACACGACCCGCTCTCGCAGCGAACCGTGTTCGTGGCCCCGAGGCGGGCCGCGCGTCCGAGCGAACTCAACACGACCGCGACGAGCCTTGACCAATGCCCGTTTTGTGCGGGACACGAGCACCTCACTCCGCCCGATCTCCTTCGGTCCGAGAGCGAGCCCGGCGTCTGGCATGCGAGGATCGTTCCCAACCGCTACCCGGTGGTCGAGGACTGGTTCGTGCAGGATCGGGCGACGCCTCGCGACGAGGCGGCCGCTGACAGTTTCGCGCGGGGCTCGCACGACGTCGTCGTCGAGGCTGCCGATCACCTACGATCGATCCTCTCGATTCCCTCCAACCGCTGGCTCGCGGTGTGGCGGCTCGTGCGAGAGCGACTCGGGGCGCTCTCCATGCGGGAGGATCTAGCCTGGGCGACGATCTTCAAAAACTCAGGCCGGGCCGCTGGGGCCTCGCTCGAGCATGTCCACAGTCAGATCGTGGCTCTCGACTTCGTGCCGCCCGTTCTCGACACGGAGTGGCAGGCATCGACGACGACTGCGGGCTCCTTCGCCGCCCTCTTGATGAAGGCTGCCGATGACGATCTGATCGTCGCCGAATCAGGGGACCTCGTGGCGATGGTGCCACCCGCGCCGCGGCAGCCGCTCGAGTGCTGGATCCTTCCCCGTCATCCCGAACCACGATTCCATCGGACCTCCGACGACGCGGTCGTCGCCCTCGCACACCTCACGCGGTGGTTCGTATCACGACTCGATCGGCTCGTGCCGGATGCCGCCTACAACTGGTGGCTCCACGACGCCCCCTTCGAGCATCCGCGGCAGACGGGTCGTCGTCGGCCCGGTGCCACCGAGACGTCGGACGCTCAGCCGGGAGGATCCGGATCGACACCCTGGCACTGGCACCTTGAGATCCTTCCACGGCTCACGTCGTTCGCCGGATTCGAATTCGCGACCGGCTGCCACGTCACGACCCTGTCCGCCAGGGAGATCGCCCGGCTGTTGCGCGAGGCGTGAGAGTCATCCCGATCCGCACCATCGGCAGCCGTCGAGCCGTTTTACGTCCCCAGGAGTGGTTCATTCATGCCGAAGCGTTTGGCGCGCGGACTGAGGGGCCCGACACTGACAATCCCACTACAACTTCTCCGTCCGAAAGCGAGTCCGCCATGCGACCGACGGTACGGTTCGTCTTCGTGCTGCATGACCATCAGCCGGTTGGCAACTTCGAGGGCGTTTTCGAGCAGGCCTATCGCCCGAGCTACCTGCCACTGCTGGATCTCGTCGAGGCACACTCGGGCATCCGACTGGCACTGCATACGAGTGGTCCTCTGGCTGAGTGGCTGGATCGCCACCATCCGGAGTATCTCGACCGACTCTCTCGCCTGGTGGAGGACGGAAGACTCGAGATCGTCGGGGGCGCGTTCCAGGAACCGATCCTCGCGATGCTCCCGTCGCGAGACCGCATCGCCCAGATCCGGCGATACAGCGAGTGGCTCAAGGGACGTCTGGGGGTCGTGGTTTCGGGCATGTGGGTGGCCGAACGTGTCTGGGATCCGGGAATGGTGCGCGACCTGGTGGCCGCCGGGATGAGCTGGACCATTCTCGACGACTTCCACTTCAAGGCCGCCGGAATTGCCGACGAACAACTCGACCGTTATTGGCTCACCGAGGGGGATGGTTCGACGCTCTCGGTTTTTCCTGTAAGCGAACATCTGCGATACGTGATCCCCTTTGCGGCCCCCGAGGCCACGATCGACCACCTCGCATTCCTGGCCTCCCGTCGGGATGGGGCGCTTGCTGTCTTCGGGGACGACGGAGAGAAGTTCGGCGTCTGGCCCGACACGCACCGCACCGTGTTCGAAGAGCGTTGGTTGGAGCGGCTCTTCGGCCTGCTCGAGGCCAACAGGGACTGGATCCACATGAGCCTGCCGTCGGAGGTCGTACGGGACGTGCCGCCCGCCGGCACGGTCTGGATTCCCGAATGCAGCTACCGGGAGATGACGACGTGGGTTCTGCCCCCGGATCGCCAGCAGGCGCTGTCAAGGATCCGTGCGGCCTGTGAGAGCGACCCTCGACTCGCCGAGGCGATGCCGTTTCTGCGCGGGGGAACGTGGCGAAACTTCCGCATGCGGTATCCGGAGGCCAACGAACTCTACGCCCGCATGATGGCCGTCAGCGACCGCCTCGAAGCCATCCGCCGGGCCGAGCCGATCGTCGATGGAGAGGAACTGACCATCGCCACCGACTGCCTGCATCGAGGACAGTGCAACTGCGCCTACTGGCACGGGGCCTTCGGCGGCATCTATCTGCCGCACCTGCGAAACGCCCTCTACCGGGAGCTGATCTCGGCCGATCTTGCGCTCGACCGGGCGACCGGCCGATCGGGCAGTTGGGTCGATGCGATGGTCGACGACTACGACTTCGACGGCCGCACCGAGATCCGTCTTTCGAATGACTCGCTCGACGCCTGGGTCGCCCCTGCTCGTGGCGGCATTCTGTACGAGCTGGATCTGAAGGAGCAGCGTCATAATCTCCTGGCCACGCTCGACCGCCGTCCCGAGGCCTATCACGCTCAGGTTCTGGCCGGTCCAGGCGGCGCTCGCAGCATCGTCGACGCCTCGCAAATGGCGACCTTCAAGCAGGAGGGGCTCGAGCGGATGGTTCGCTACGACTGCTTCCGTCGCAAGTCGCTCATCGACCATTTTTTTGACCTCGAGACGCCCGCCGAGTCCGTATGGAACTGCTCCGCAACCGAACGAGGAGACTTCGCGGCCTGCCCGTTCGAGGCCACCGTCCGGCGCAATCCTGATCGAATTCAGGTTCTCCTCTCCCGACGGGGAAACGCCTGGGGCGTACCGTTCACACTCTCCAAGGCGATCACGCTGGAGGCCGGTTCCCGGACCATCGCTATCGCGTATCGCCTCGAGGGCATGCCGACCGACTTTCGGACGCACCTGGCCGTCGAGTTCAACTTCGCCGGCATGCCAGGCCGGGCCGAAGGGAGATTCTTCCGCGACGAGGCCGGGCGAGTCCTCGGGGATCTCTCGAGGCAGCTCGATCTCTCCGACGTGCGGACCATCGGCCTTGTCGACGACTGGCTTGACATCAACGTGTCGCTCGCGTTTTCGAAGCCGGCAGGACTCTGGGCCTTCCCGGTCGAGTCGGTGAGCCAGTCCGAAGGGGGTTTCGAACTGGTGCATCAGTCGGTGGCGGTGCTGCCGCACTGGTTGGTTGAACCCGATGCGCACGGCAATTGGCAGGTGGAGATGCGGCTGATGCTCGACAGTCACCGAACGGGCCGCCAGATTCCGCTTGAATCGCGGGCCGCCGCATTCGCCAGTTGAACCCAATCGACCAGCGGATCGAAGACTTCCTCGCGGTGCCGTAACGTGAGGATTGGGGGCGGAACCTGCCGCATCCCGAAAGACAGCCGCTTCTGAAGGTCGCGGTGGGCCTCTGCCAGAACGCTGCGCGGGGCATCTGGAGGCTCATCGTCGACCGAATCGGCAGCCTCGGCGATCGACATCACCACGGCCGCGATGGAGAGGCCATCGGCGTCGGCGGCCCTCAGCGTCGCGTGGAGCCGAGCTGGCCCGTGAACTTCGGCTGCCCATCGTGATCGTCGACTGCGGGAGGCTG
>JBJTBB010000356.1:0-2917 GCA_046091125.1 Planctomycetaceae bacterium | reverse complement strand
CGGTGGCGGCTCGTTCGGCACGGAAGCCCCCCGTACCCACAGAGGGCTGGGCGGCCGGTGACGACGGAGAGACATGTGGCTTGTCGGAGGACGTCCATTCATCGGCCACCTTTGGGGCGGCGATGGACGCCGACTCGTCGTAGGTCTTTACCGCACTCGGCTTCGGCTCCGGAATCGGCGAGACCAACGACGGGGCGGACGATTCGGTCGCCGACTGCGTCGCCACCGTTGGCAGTACGGTTGGCCGTGCGGCTGCCGCTGCCGGAGGAACTGAGGCCGACGGGATCGGATTGCCGCAGGCGTCGAGGGGAACGCGGGTCACGACCGTGCGGGGCATGCGAACGGTGTAGGTGTAGGGAACCTGCTTGGCGACCGTCCTCGAAACCTCGACGGTCTTCTGCTCGGTGACCATCTTCATCACTTGAGTGGTGACTGGTTCGACCTTCTCCTCGGTGACCATTCGGCAGACCTGCACCGGTACCTGTCGCAACTGCTCCTCCGGGACCATGCGACAAACCTGTACGGGAACCTTGTTTTCCACTCGTTCCACCACTTTCCGAACCGTCTGTACGGGCACTTGCCGAACCTGTTCCTCCGCCACCATCCGTGTCGTCTGGACGGGAACCTGCTGGACGACCTGCTCATCGACGTAGCGGACCGTCTGGACCGGAACCTTGCGGGTCACCACTCGATTGACATATGTGGTTTGCGGAACCTGAACGGGTACGTAGTTCGTTTGCATCACGCGGTTCACCTGATAACCGGCGGTACCGGGCGTCGATACCCACGTAGCCCCGCCGCGCTGCCAATAGCTGAGGCCCGTGTAGGGGTTCACGACCCAGCCACCAGGTGCCCATGCCAGCGAGGTCGCACCGGGAGTCACCACGGGGGTCACTTGGTCGACGTAACTGGCCTGGGGGGCGTAATTGGTCTGCATGGTGGTGACCGGTTCGGCGACCGTGTACGCCTCCTCCCGCTCGCTCGTTTCATAAACCGGCCTGCGCACGACACTGACCTGCTGCTGCATGGCGGTCTCATACACCGGTTTCATGACCGTGAATCGCTCTTCGCGGGTGCTGGTTTCCACCACGTCTCGGGTCACGTCATAACTGCGGTCCTGGATATGCGTTTCCCAGACCGGCTTCATGACCGTGAAACGCTCCTCACGGGTCTGCGTTTCCCAGACCGGCTTTTGAACCGTGTACCGACGCTCGCTGGTCTGCGTTTCCCAGACTGGCTTTTGAACAGCGTAGGTGAACGGTTCGACGACCGTGTCGTACTCCGTACGGTAGGCGGTCACCTGGCGCTCGTCGTAGACGGTTTGGTAGTCGAGGCGAAACGTCTGGGTTGCCACTGGTGCCGTCACGGGCATGGCCGCGACCTGGCCACAGCAGGCCTCCTGCGACGATGCCGAATCGGCTGTCAAAAGGGTGGCAGCCAGCAACCACGGCACGGCGGCCGACGTGATCGAGGACAATACAAGATTCAAAGAGCCCGTGGACGAGTGAAGTGAACGCATGGTTCGTTCCAAGAGGTGGGTCGTTCCCAGTGACCCTCGTGCGAGCGGACACGCGCGCCGTCGAAGATCCATTTCCAGACTAATCACCTCAACGCCGCGTTCAACCGCGCGGTTCACGAAAAACTTGAATTTTTCCCGAAAAAAAGGGGGGCGGACCGCACCACCGGCGCATCTGATCCATCTTCGCGCCGTCTGGGCAAGCCGTGCAGATGGCGCAGCCGGCGGCACGTGTGCGTCTCATTTACCGGGTCGATCGGAGGCCGGCTGACACTCTCCGTCACCAAGGAGTTCGCCGACCGTCTCAGGCGAGAACCTCGGAGAGCGACAGGCGGCTTTGACGATCCAGCTTCGAGATGTCGGGGATCACGTAGCGGGTCCCGTGCGTGTCGGTCACGATGGTCTTGCCGTCCGTCCGCCGCTCGATCGCATCAGACTGGGATGTCGAAAAACGGCATGGTCCCCGATCCGTGAGGACCGTCCAGTGTGCGGGTTCACCGACTACGATCGACACGATCGACTCGATCACCGGACGAAACTCCCGATTCGCGAGCTCCTCGGCGACGACCCGCTGCGGCTCGGCCGGCAGGCTCGACAGGGATTCGATCCAGGCCAGTTCGTGGCCGTCGGCCGACAGGATGGCGATCGGCCCCTGGGGATCAGAAACGGGGAAGGCCTTCACGATGTCGACGTCAGGATGCGTCAGACCTGCCGCATCCACTAAATCGAGGGTGCCTTCGGGGGAGCGTTCGAGCCGCCAGGCCACGTGGACCGTGTCGGTCGATCCTGTCTCGGCGGCATCACGGGTCATGATTCACCAGTCTGCGATTGGGCACGATGCAGATGAGCGTAGACGCCCCCGGCCGCCAGAAGCCGCTCATGCGTCCCGACCTCGACGATCGATCCGCCATCGAGAACGACGATTCGATCGGCACGCCTCAGGGTGGAGAGTCGGTGGGCGATGGCGATGGTCGTGCGACCAGTGACGAGTCGGTCAATGGCCGCCTGAATGACAGCCTCGGTGCGGGCGTCGACGGAGCTGGTGGCCTCATCGAGGATCAGAATCGCCGGATCGACCAGGAGTGCCCGCGCGATCGAGATGCGCTGCCGCTCGCCGCCTGAAAGCCCCGTTCCGCGTTCCCCCACCCGCGAATCGTAGCCGGCCGGGAGGCTGAGGATGAATTCATGGGCTCCCGCTGCCCGGGCGGCGGCCACGATCTCATGCCGCGGGGCGTCCGGTCGGCCATAGGAGATATTTTCGGCGACAGAGCCGAAAAACAGGAAAGGCTCCTGCAGGACGACGCCAAGGTTGCGTCGGTAGTCGTCGACGGCCAGCGCGCGAAGATCCGTTCCGTCGATCCGGATCGTGCCACTGCTTGGGTCCTGGAATCGGCAGACGAG
>JBJTBB010000355.1:0-3563 GCA_046091125.1 Planctomycetaceae bacterium | reverse complement strand
GTTCTGAGGCTTTATGTCGCAGTGCTGCACGTCGCCCCGCACGTCGCCGACCCGGTGGCCACCCCTGTTGAAATGGTCGATCGCCAGTGCCGCCTGCCGCATCCACACCAGCAGTCGATCCCAGGGCAGGCCATTCTCCGGATCCTTGCCGACCGTCTGGCGAAGGCGGTCGTGGAGCGTCTGATCCCCGAGCCCCATGGCGATGACCAATTCGTGACCGGCGAGATCCGCATCGCGCCCTTCCATCATGGCAGTGCTTTCGGCGGTGCGTACCGCATCCGCGTCACCGCCCTGCAGCAGTTGCTTTTCGACATCGGCGATCTCCTTCTCGTCGAGCACCCGGCCGTTTCCAGCCTTCAGCCACACACCGAAGATCGGCACGATATGCGGTTGACGGATGTCCTTCACCGTCTGAAGCGCCCGGTATTCGCGCCCCCCCTCGCGGCGGTCGAGATTGGCGAGCACCTCGATCGCGACGCCCATGCCCCCGGGTGCCGTCGCCCGCCAGACCTCGCCGAAGCCCCCCTGGCCGAGGCGTTTCAAGAGCCTGTAGCCCGGAAGCACGAGATCACCAGTGCGGTACGGATACGAAGCGACGGTCGACGCATCCTGCGTGGGTACGGCCATCGTCGCGCCGAGGTCGGCCTGTTCGTCGGTTGACGACGATTTCTTCGGGTCCGTCTTACGATCCATCTGACGGCTGCTCCAAACGCCCTTCAGCTCCCGCCGTTCCGGTCGGTGCGGGATGCTCCCGAAAGTGGCACTGTCAAATACGGAAGCAACGAGGCCGGCGACACCGTCGGGTGCTGTGATGATGTCCGCCTGTGCTGGGTGACGTCGTTTCGTGTCGATGTGCCCGCGGATGAAGCGGACCGTGAATCCGCCGTGAGTCTGGGAACTCCGCTCACGACGTAGTCGACGATATCGTTGAAACGAATCACACCGTCGCCACGATCCGATCCCGATGCAACTCGTCGACCGTCGACACCACCATCGAGCGCCTCGAGGAAGACTTTCGTGAACGCCCCGTGCCCCCAGGCGTCCGATTCCTGGCTCGACTCGTGATCCGCCGACGCGGCGAGCACGACGATCATGTGCTCCTGGAAATCCCGGACGCGGGAGCCTCTCGACGCGGGTCCGAATCCACCGGAATGACAGGTATCCACGAGCGCCACCTTGCGACAGGGAAGCGCGGCGATCGCGGTGAAATCATGCCATGTCAGAGTGCCCTCCGCCGACGGCACGAAGTCACCAGACTTCTCGAGCATTTGCACGTCGTGACAGAGGAACGAATAGCCGCGCGTCGGGTCGCTCATCCCGTGGCCGGCCAAAACGACCACCACGAGGTCGTCGGGCTCGACGTCGTCCCCGACGGCCGTGACGAGGTCTTCGACCGTCTTCTTCCATTGTTCGCGGTCGACGGCATCGTTGATCAGCAGCGACGTGTAACCGATATCGGAGAGACCGATCGAATGTCCCGTGATGCTTTGTCGAAGCGTGAAAGCGTCCTTGGCCGCGAACGCCAGATCGCTCAGTCCAGAATCCGCCGAGGACGCCGAGTGCTTGTACCGATCGACACCCGCCGCCAACAAATGAAGCCGAGGCCGCCTGCGCGGGCTGGCCCGGTCCCGTACTGCCACCGCGACCTCGCGGATCTCGGTCGCCCCATCCGCCGTGGCCACCGCCACCTGAATCAGCTGCGAGTCCTCCGACGGCAGCCGTAAATCCCACTCGTAGGTTTGCAGGCCGGGAGCGTCATCAAGGGCCGGCCGCTCGTCGACGAGTCTCGCCGCCTCGCGTGACGCGACACCGCTCGCGTAGGCCTTCACTTCGGTGACCTCGACGCCAGGCAGGGACTCGACGCTCGCCCGCACACGGACACTCGGACCGCCCACCGCCCCGACAGGTCCGGGCGAGATGATGCGAACGTCGGGCGTGGACACGATCAGGCTCGGCAGGACGGTCGACGACGATTCGGGCACGTCGCGGCGGGTCTGGTCGAGCGCACGCTGCAGGCTCCCAGCCGCGAGCAGCCGCGACATGACATCGGGCCGCTCGAGGCGACGACGGAATTGGGCCGCGCGAAAGAATCGTGGCAAACGGTCGAGTCCGCGGTTCACGAGCCAGCCGAACAGCGTGTCGCCGTTGGCACTCGCGGCGTAATACCCGCGGGGGGACCAGAATGCCCATTCACGATTCTCGGAGAGATGGATCGCCGCGACGTTCTCCCACGCGGGCTGGCGGTTGAAAGGGTCTCTGCGGGTGCCTTCGCGTTCGGTGACGATCGCCATCTGCACCGACCATTCGCAGGTGGCCAACGCGTCACGGACGGCCGGTCCTCCGGAAGCCTCGCTCCTCTCGAGGCCGCCGTCTTCTCCATCCGACAGTGACGACACGGATACGATCCCATCTCCGGCGATCACGCCCTTTCCGGCGAGCGGACCCGAGTCGTCGGCGGTGCGCACGACGGCCCGCCCCTCCTCCGCGGCGATGACCGCACCCCAGCGGTCGAAGAGCGGGTCGCCGTCGAGGCCTGCGAGCGGCCACAGCATGACGATGCCGTCGCGACCGCCACTGGCCAGCCAGCGCATGTCCCGCGAGACCGCAAGGGACGTCACGCCGTCCTCGTGCCCCCGATAGCGGCGTACCAGCGGACACTCGCCCTCGTCGGTGATCCGAAAGACGAAGATCCCGCGATCGGTGCCAAGGGCGACGGCATGCGGCTCACCGTCACCGACGTCCTTACGGATCCACGCGACGCAGGACCGCTCGGGACCGAGCCGGCCCTGCCAATCGACGGACAGCGACAGCGAGCCGCCCTCGGCACCATCGCGGACGAGCGTCCAGGTCTCGACGCCCGCCGAATGGCGATCGGACCTGCGAATCGACCAGCCCGCCGGCCCACCGTCGGACGGCGCCCAGGTCTCCTCACCAGCGGCGGTCGGATCGACGATCGCGAGATTCTCGAAATCGAAGATCTCGTCGAAGGCAAGTGGCGCAGCCGCTGCGACTTTATCGACCGCCTGCCACCGCACGCCGATCAGTCGTGGTGCGGCATCTTCGCCATCGTCCGAAAAGGCCAGTGACTGCACCCGCCTGCCCACGCCGCCCAATCGCAGCAACCCGCGTCGAGTAGCGCTCGCCGCATCGGCGTCGGATCGCTCAGTGACGACTCCCAGTGGTAGTGGCTCGACGAGCACCTCGTGCTCCAGTCCACCCGAATGGGCCATCCGGCTCCCATCCGCGCTCACGGCAACCGCCCGCACCGGTGCGGCCATCCGTCGGGTCGCAAGCCTAATGCCCTTGGAGGCATCCCAGACCTCCAGTGCCGGCGGCGAGTCCTTTGAGGAGGCCACACCGACCACCACTCGCTTGCCGTCGGGTGCGATCGCAATCGACTCGGCGGCGGGCACGACGCGGAACCGTGCCGGAGGGTTCTTTCCGTCGAGATCGTGGACGACGACGTCGCCGGCAAGATCGGCGATGGCGAGGTGACGACCGTCGGCGGAGGCATCCATTGCCATCACGACGCCCGCGTGCTCCGTCGGCAACCGCGTGACGAC
>JBJTBB010000354.1:0-5839 GCA_046091125.1 Planctomycetaceae bacterium | reverse complement strand
CCTCCTCGAAATCATCGTCGAATTCGTCGTCGAAGTCGTCGAAGTTCGACTCCTCGTCGGTCAGCGGCTCCGAGACCGTGAGATCCTCTTCGTCGCCGGGGTCGTCATCGTCGTCGTCCGGATCAACACCGGCACGCGGAGCGTTCCAAGGCGGCGATGTCCGGGGCAACGACCACTCCACGAGCCGCGGAAGGCTGAAAGGCGGCAGCGTCGGGGCGGCGGAAAGGAGGAGCGGGGGCATACTCATGGGATCGGTCCGCTGAAAATGAACTGGATGCGAGACAGCAGAGAACACGCCCGCCCGGGGCGCGTCAAGCGGCTCGCCTGCGGGATGCCATCGGACGGCCATCGGTCGTGGGCCCACCCGGGCCTCTCCTGTGGGGAAGAAAGCCTTCGACGTGACGTTTTCTCAGGTGTGGTAGTCGGCGTTGAGTCGGACGTATTCGGCGGTCAGGTCGCTCGTGTGGAAGCGAATCGATGCGGCACCCTCGGAGAGATCGAGTTCGATCAACGTCCCCCGGTTGGACTGGATCGAGCGGGACACCATCGGTGCGTCGAAGGGCACGGGAGCCCCCCGTTCGAAGAGGGTGATTCCGTTGAGCCGCAGGACGAGTCCTGCGGGGTCGAACGGCACCCCGGCGTACCCGGCTGCCGAGACGATGCGGCCCCAGTTCGGGTCGGCTCCGTTGATCGCCGTCTTCACGAGCGGGCTGTCGGCCACGGTCCGGGCGATGGTCCTCGCATCCTCCCGGGTGCGACAGCCCCGCACGTCGATGCAAATGAGATGAGTGGCTCCCTCGCCATCATCGGCGATCTCTCGGGCGAGCGACTCGCAGATCGCGTGCAACTGCCTTCCGAAAGCCTCGAGAGCCGATCCCGTCAGACGCGGCGTGCCCGAGGCGCCGTTGGCAAGTAGAAGCACCGTGTCGTTGGTGCTCATATGTCCGTCAACGCTCACACAGTTGAACGAGCGGTCGACGGCCTCGATGAGCACTGTCTGGGCATCGGACGGATCGATCGCCACGTCGGTCATCACCACGCCCAGCATGGTCGCCATCCGTGGACCGATCATGGCGGCACCCTTGGCGATCCCGCAGAGCGTCACCCATCGGCCATCGATTTCGAATGAAGCCCCGGCGAACTTCGGTCGAGTGTCGGTCGTCATCATGCCTCGCGCGGCCGTGACGAGGGATCGCTCGTCCGAACCGAGCCTTGCGGCGGCCTCGTCGACACCGGCCCGAATCTTCGCCATCGGCAGGAACTCGCCGATGATTCCAGTGGAGAGTACGAGCACACCGGACGACGGTACCGAGAGCCGGGCAGCCGCGTGGGCCGCCATCGCCTCGGCGTCCGCCAGTCCACGCGGTCCGGTGCAGGCGTTGGCGTTTCCGGAGTTGATGACAACGGCTCGGAAGCCGATCCCTGGCGTGCGCGCGCGGTCAAAGGCGACCGGTGCGGCATGGACGAGATTGGTGGTGTAGACGCCGGCTGCAGTGGCCGGCTGATCCGACACGACAAGCGCGACATCCTCTCGAGAAGGATTTCGCTTCAGTCCGGCGTGCAGTCCGGCGGCACGAAAGCCGATCGGCAACGGGGGAACGGGCAGGCGGTGGGGCGTTTCGACGATCGCCATCGGCGGAGCGGGCTCTCAGGAGGGAGGAAACGACGACGAAGCCGGTCGGCTCGGGGAATCAAAGGAGCCCGAGCCTCTCGGGCCAACCATGAACGCAGTTGAGATTCTGGACGGCAGCCCCCGACGCACCCTTCACGAGATTGTCGAGCGCGGAAATCAGCAGCACGCGGCCCCGCACAACGCGGGCCGTTATGTCGCAGAAGTTGGTGAACGCGACGTCCTTGGTCGATGGCAGGTGATCCACGACCCGGACGAAGGGCTCCGATGCATAGCTCGATCGCAGGATCTCGAGCACGTCGCCTTCGCGGAGTGGGCGGACGGGTCTCGCGTAAATCGTCGAAAGGATGCCGCGGTCCATCGGGGCAAGCTGAGGCGTGAAGATCACCTCGGGCCGCGTGCCGGCATGCCGGGCGATGATCTGCTCGATCTCCGGAGTGTGCCGGTGACGTCCGACGTTATAGGCGGAGAGGCTCTCGTTGCATTCGGGAAAGTGCGTGGTGAGCTTGGGGGTACGGCCCGCGCCGCTGACGCCACTCTTCGAATCGATGATGATGTCGTCGGACAGGATCACGCCCTGTGCCAGGAGCGGTGCGAGCGGAAGGATGGCCGAGGTCGAATAGCATCCCGGATTGGCCACGAGCGGACTTCCAGCGATGCTGGATCGAAACAACTCCGGCAGCCCATAGACGACCCTTCCCAGACGGGCCGCGTCAGGATGGTCGTGTCCGTACCACTCGCGGTACGTAGCGACGTCATCAAGCCTGTAGTCGGCGCTGAAGTCGATCACTCTCGCACCTCCGGCAAGCAGCGCCGGCACAACGTCGGCGCTCGCACAGTGTGGCAGGCAACTGAAGACGCCGGAGCACCGGTCCGCGATGGCAGCGGGCTCGCGAGCCGCGAGCGGGAACTCCAGCCGGCCGACCAGGCTCGGATGCACCGTCGAGATCGGTGGGCGACCCTCCTGACGGCTCGTCACCGCCGCGATCCGCACCTCGGGATGCCGCAGCAGCAGCCGGATGAGTTCGAGCGCCGTGTAGCCCGTCGCACCGAGGATTGCGATGTCGATCATCGTGACTGCATGGCCATCGTGGCTGGCAGGGAACAAGGACCATTCCGATGAGGCGACCATCGCCCAGACATCGGATCAGGAAGAAGGTTTTATACCGCGTCGTGCACCGAGTCGACGAGGCGGTCGCCGAGAAGCCGCACAAGCCAACCGGCCACGGACCGCTTGCTGCCGGACCGGCGTCCGAGACACGCCCCCTCCCGGTCGAACACCGCCACGTTCGTGGAGTTGCCCTCGAGCGCCGAAAGGTCGTTGAGCACGACGAGGTCGCACCGTTTGGCCTCGAGCTTCGACATCGCCCGCGCCGCGTCGCCATCCGGTTCGAGCGCGAAGGCAACCAGCCACTGGCCCGGCCGGGCCCGCCGAGCGAGCGTCGCCACAACATCCACCCACCGCACGAGATCGAGCGACAGTCCGTCGGCACGGGGCAGCTTTCCATTGGCTCGCGTGCGGGGCTGAAAATCGCAAGGAGCGGCCGCCGCTATGACACCGTCCACACCGGGAAGGACCTCGAGGCAGGCGTCGAGCATCTCCTCGGTGGTGGTCACCGGCATCACCCGCGTGTGGGGCGGATAGGCGATCTTCACCGGTCCGCTGACCACGGTGACCGCATGACCGGCCGCTTGAAGCGCCCGCACGAGCGCAAGGGCCATCCGCCCGGTCGACGCATTCGTGAGATACCGCACGTCGTCGAGGTACGCGCGGGTCGGACCAGACGTGAGGAGGACTCGTGCCATGCGAGCATTGTGCCTGCGAGTGGTGCGTCGCTCAGGAGACGCCTGGAATCGAACGGTGACGATCTTCGTCACTGCCGCCCACGCCGCCGCGGCGCGTACCGGAGGGAGCCATCACTCGACGGATCACCTCGATGATGGCATCTGCCTCGGCCATTCGACCGGTTCCCTCCGCCCGACAGGAGAGCCACCCGCTGGCGGGTTCGACGAGGTGACCGCCGTCGGCCACGATCCGCTCGACATTCCGCTGCACGGCGGACTTGTTCCACATGGCCGCGTTCATCGCTGGCGCGAATACGAGCGGACACTCGGCGCACAACGCGAGCGTCGAGAGCAGGTCGTCCGCGATGCCGACGGCCAGTTTGGCGAGCAGATCTGCGGTGGCAGGCGCAATCACGAGGCACTCGGCTCGCTGCGCGAGTTCGATGTGGGCTCCGAGTGGATGAGCCGGGTCGAACGAGCCCCGCGGCACCTTTCGACCGCTCAGTGCGGCGAACGTGGCCGACCCGACGAAGCGGCGGGCCGACGCCGTCAAGACGGCCGTCACGCCCGCACCGTCCTGCACGAGGCGGCTCGTGAGGGCGGCGGCCTTGTAGGCCGCGATTCCGCCCCCGACTCCGATGACGATCTCACGCCCTTCGAGCATCTCTCAGCACCGGAACCCCGCCCTGGCGAGGAACATTCAAAGGAGGTCGGCCGTGAAGTCGAGTGGTCCGCCGGCTTCCAGCGACTCGCCCGTGATCCGCAGGTTATTGGAAGTGTCCAGGAAGATCTTGTCCTGCTTGATCTCCTCAATGACGATCTGCATGCGGTCGTCGGATTGGATGTCGACCAGCGGTCGGCTTCCGGCGTTCAGCGCCACCAGCCGTTTCTGGATCAGTGTCGAGAGCTTAAATCGCCCTCCGACCTTGTTGACGATCGCCTCTTCTCGCAGGTCATCGATCATGCGTGGTTCCCGGTAGTGATGATTGCCGCTCGCCTGACTGCTTGCCCATCGCGATGCCCGAGCGTGCCGCACCGCCTGACGTCGACTCCTCGGAGAGCCCCTCGTGCACGAGCACCCGCCTGAGGTCGGCGAAGGCCCGCTCGAGGTCGATATTCATGACGCGATGCCGATAGAGGTGAGACTGACCGAGCTCGCGCCGGGCCACCTCCAGCCGGCGGCTGATCGCCTCCGGCGACTCGGTGCCCCGGCCTCGTAGACGTTCTTCGAGGCGTTCTGGGCAGTCGGGTTCGACGAAGATCGTCACCGCGTCAGGATACCGTCTGAGGATCGCAAGTGTACCCTCGACGTCGATTTCCAGGACCACCCACTCCCCGCGGGCCAGACGAGGGGTCACCTCGCTGGCCAGGGTGCCATACCAGTGCTGCCGTCCATAGACCTGGCAGCATTCGAGAAATTCGTTCCTCTCCCGGCGGCGCCGAAACTCCTCCTCCGAAAGGAAGTGGTAGTCCTCCCCATCCTTTTCACCCGCACGGGGGGGTCTTGTCGTGGCGGAGACGCTCGGCACGAGTTGCGGAATCCGTTTGATCAGCAGCCGCAGGAGCGAGGTCTTCCCGACGCCCGATGGGCCCGAAATCACCACGAGCTGTCCGCTGGTCGCTGGCATCTGAATCACTCGAGATTCTGCACGACTTCCCGCAGCCGTTCCAGTCGGCTCTTGATTTCCACCACCGCGTGCGCGATCGCCACGTCGGCCGACTTCGAGGCGATGGTGTTGGCCTCGCGGGCCAGTTCCTGCGACAGGAAATCCAGCTGCCGGCCTGTCGACTCCATCGCCACGAGTTCCCGGAACTGCGTGAGATGACTCTCGAGCCTGACGATCTCCTCCGCCACGTCGGCGCGATCGGCGAGGATGGCCACCTCGCGAGCCACATCGGCCGGCTGAAGGATCGATGACTGATCGATCAGCAGCTTCGCGATCCGCTCGCGGAGCCTCCGATGCTGGTTCTCGACGACCTCCGGTATCCGCTGCCGTATCCGCTCGACAAGCCCGCTGATGTCGTCGCAGGTGCGACAGAGGTCCGCCGCCATGGCGGAGCCCTCCGCGCGCCGCATGCGGTCCATCTGTTCGAGCGCCGCCTGAAGCGTCTCCTCGACCAGGGGCCAGTGACGGTTGTCGGTGTCATCGATGCCGATTTCCCGCACGACACCCGGCAGCGTCATCAGCGCATCGACCCGATCCGGCGTCGGGATCTCGCACGCGGCACAGAAGTCTCGAAGATCACCGAAATAGGCAGCCAACTGATCCTGGTCGAGTCGGCGGCGGGCACTCTCGGCCGCACCGCCGACGCTCACCGAGACGTTCACGCTCCCGCGGCGAATCCTTTCCTGCACACTCCGCTCGATCCGCTGGTCAAGGCCGAGCAGCACGTCCGACGTCCGTACGCTGACCTTGAGAAACC
>JBJTBB010000353.1:0-5286 GCA_046091125.1 Planctomycetaceae bacterium | reverse complement strand
CGCCGTTGTTGACCGCGCCATCGCCGAAAAAGGCCACGGCGACGCCGCCCCACGCCGTGAGCTTGAAGGCATAGCCGCCGACCGTGGCCTGAAGGAGGCATCGACCGACGATGCCACTGGTGCCGAGCATTCCGATCTCCGGAGCGAACAGGTGCATGCTGCCGCCTCGTCCTCGCGAGCAGCCGGTGATCCGCCCGAAGAGTTCGGCGAACAACTGCTCGGGCGGCAGTCCCTTCGCGAGCGCATGTCCATGACCACGATGCGTGCTGAAGATCACGTCCGAAGGCTGGAGGTGCGCGCAAACGCCGGCGGCGATCGCCTCCTGTCCCACGTAGGTGTGGCAGGCCCCGTGGACGAGTCCCCGCTGGTGGCAGCGGGCGAGTTCCTCCTCGGTAAGGCGGATCGTGAGCATCACGCGATAGAGATCGAGCAGTTCCTGCCGATCGGGTTCGCGCGGAGAGCCGCTGACGGTCGCAGGGCTGCCGCGGGCCGACTCCGCGTTCGTGGCTGGGGCGCTTGTTCCACTCATGCGTCGCTCTTCCCAGCCTTCAGTCCGATACTGCCGCCGGCATTCATCGCCAGATTGCCGCCGTCCATGGGGATCAGCGCGCCGGTGATCCAAGACGAAGCGGCGGAGGCGAGGAGCACGATCAGCCCCTGAATATCCTCGGGGCGGCCGAGCCTGCCCCGCGGAATGCCCGAGAGCCAGGTTTCCTGGATCGCCGGATCCGCTGCGATCCGCGCCTCGAGGCTCGGATTTCTGACCTGTGCGGGCAGAATCGCGTTGACCCGCACGCCGCTCGATGCCCACTCGGTCGAGAGTTCGCGGGTCATCTGCGCCACCGCTCCCATGGCCATGCTGTAGGCGACGTGGCCGCGTCCGAGCGCCGTGAGGCTCGCGAGACTGCCCGTGTTGACGATCGAGCCCGACCCCCGTCGGGTCATTCTTCGACCAGCCTCACGGCACATGACGTATCGTCCGACGACGAGATTCTCGAATACCGTGCGAATCTGAGTGGCGGTGATCTCCAGCGGATCGGCCATCAGGCCCTCTCCAGCGATGTTGGCCAGGAAATCGAATTGGCCGAACTCGCCGTCGATCCATTCGAAGAGGCGAATGGCCGCCCCTTCATCGCTCACGTCGTGCACTCGCGTAATCGATCGGCCCCCGGTCGATCGGATCGCATCAGCCGTGGCGACCCGTCCCGCCTCGTTGCGATCGAGGAGGATCACTGTCGCGCCGTGTGCGGCGAGCGCCTGGCTCGCCGCCTTGCCCATGCCGCTCGCAGCCCCCGAGACGGCGGCAATCGTCCCGGAGAGATCAAACAGTGGCGAAGGGGATTGTGTCATGGCAGTCAGGAAGTCGAGTGCGGCTTGAAGCGGGGGCAAATCTCACGGGGCGGGACTGTTCCCCAGCTCATCGTCCAGATTGTCGGACCGGCCGGTGGTCGCATGTCGCTCGATGGTCCACCAGGCGATGATCGCCATCAGCATGCCCCAGACCATCACGCCCACCATCGGGCCGACGCCGTAGCTGCCGATGACCCTGGGCGCGAAGAACCCGCCGCCGTTGGCAACCGAATTGATGAAGGCGATCCCGGCCGCCGCTCCCAGGCCGCCCAGGAAGAGGGATGGCATCGCCCAGAACACCGGCAGCACCGCCATCATCCCGGCCTGAGCCAGCGACAGGCCGACGAGTGTCGTCCACGGATCGATCGCACGCCAGGCGATGAACCAACCGAACGCTGCAACGGTGAGCGACGCGAGCACGATGACCGACCGTCGACCGGTCGCGTCGGAGATGCGGCTGGCCGCGAGCATGGCGATCACGGCCGTGATCTGCGGCACGGCTGAAAGCACGCCGATCTTCCAGTAGAGACCGGTCACGTCGGTCCCGAAGTCCATGAGCAGAGGCTTGAAGGAATTCTCGATGAGCTTTGGCAGATAGGCGCCTGTGGCATTCGTGCCGATCCCGGTCGTGAGGTAGAGCCCGATGAGAATCCAGACCCGGGGGTCGGCGAGCGCCGAGAATTTGTCGCTGCCTCCGGCCACGAGCCGTCGGTCGTCCTCCCGCAGGCGGTCGGCCACGAGCCAGTCCCGCTCCGTCGGGGTGAGCCAGGCTGCGTCGTGGGGGCCGTCAGGCAGCAGCATGAGGACTGAAATCCCAAGCAGCACCGAAGGAAGGCCCTCGATGATGAACAGCCACTGCCATCCCTCGAGACCCGCGATTCCCCCCATCGAATCCAGAATCAGGCCCGACACGACGTTGCCCATGATGGTCGCGACCGGAATGGCCAGCATGAACCAGGCGACGACACGGGCCCGCACGGCGGCGGGAAACCAGGCGGTCATGTAGAAGATGATGCCCGGGAAAAAACCCGCCTCGGCGATCCCAAGCAGAATTCTGGCGCCGAAGAAGCTCGTCGGTCCGATCACCCACGCCGTGAGAGTGGAGACGAGCCCCCACGAGATCATGATCCGGGCGATCCATCGCCTGGCTCCGAACCAGCGGAGCAGCATGTTGCTCGGAACCTCGAACAGCAGGTAGCCGACGTAAAAGATCCCGTAGCCCCAGTCGATGACAGCATCGGTGATCCTGAGGCTGTCCTTCATTTCCAGCCGGGCGAAGCCAACGTTGGCACGGTCGATGATGTTGAAGGCGTAGAGAACCGCCAGAAACGGAACGAGCCGCCAGATCGCCTTCCCAAGCGCCCTTTGCCCCACTTCGTCGTTCATGGCCGAGGGGCCGGCGCGTCGGCCGGTGAGAGAAGGGCGATCGCACGTCCGTAGCCGCCACGGGTCCCAGCGATCTTCACGGGAGCGAAAATGAAGAAAGCTTCACGATCGGCGACGGCTTCGAGGCCGGTGAGCATCTCGACGACCGCAAGGCCCCTCGAGCCCGCCATCCAGTCGATCTCCCGAGAAGCGATGGAGTCGACGCCTCCGAGCGTGGGGCCGTCGGTGCCAATGCAACGGATGCCACAATCGGCGAGATAGGCGAGCGCATCAGGCGCGACGGCCGGCCATCCCTCCGCCGTGCCGGCCAACGGCATCGACAGGCATGGGTCCTGGTCCGGCAGAGCGGGGATGGATCGAAGCGTCCTGTCGGTGTGGCCCGAGAAGAAGAGCACGATCTCGCCCGCCTTGAATGACCGCTTGGCGGATTGGCGTTCGAGGAGGTCACGCGTGATGAGGGGGCTCTTCGGCGTACCTGCGGCAAAGGCCGCCGTTCCCACGAGCGACCGGACGTCGATCAGGTGGACGGGACCCATCATGTCGGCGAGCGGCGCACCGGCCGTGTCGACCGACGAGGTGCCAAGTGGTCCATACCGCTTTTCGTACGCTGCCACCGCCTGACGAATCGCCGGTTCGGCAACGCCGACTTCCTTACGGTCGGCCGGCAGGGCATGACTCGGGAGCATGACATGCGTGCCGGCGAAGCTGTCGAGAATGTGGCCGAGGGCGAAGTACGGGCCTCGCTCCTTGGCGAATGCATTGAGCACCTTCGAGACGTAGCGTGCCCCCTCCTCACCCGGTGACCAGCCCGGCCAGACGATCGGGAGTTGCTCGTCGAGTGTCACGGACAGGTCGACGACATCATGAGCCTTCGCCCGCTTGATCAGTTGATTCGCCAACCCCGGCTCCGTGACGGCCAGCATCCGGCACTCGCCCCCGGATCCGCCGGCATGTTTTGCGGCAAGGATCGTGACGAAGGAACCCGTCGGCGGCAGGCTGTCGAGGTTGGTGGCACATTCCACCCAGATCATCCCACGGCGGCCGCCGGCTTGGTGCGTGGCGACCGCGAGGTTCGGAAGAGGGCCCATGCTCGCACCGTCGACCGCGAGCGTCGTCACGCCCCGATCGGCGAGGTAGGTCATCGTCTCAGGCTTGGGCGCCGCCCATCCCGGCGTCTTTTTTCGCAGCGCGTCCGCCACGAAGCGGTCACCCGCGGGGAAGGGTTTGTAATAGGCATCGGTATAGCCCGTGCGAAAACAGACCACGTCCCCGGGCCCGACCGGGCGATGGGCGATTTCCCATTCGCGGACGTGCTCAGGGCCGATCAGGAAGCTCTCACCCGGCTCGGCCTCGTCGCGATACTTCACGAGGTCGATGACGCACCCCTCGCCGCAGAACTGCCAGGCGGGCACCTTCTCTCCCGTGACCGCGCCCATGGGGCCTGCACCATCCAATCCGGAGCCCGGGGGCGGCACGAAGTGTGCCGGTGCGTCCCACTGGGTGCCGGTGTGCTCATCGATCACGAGCATGTCCCGATGATGGCCCGAGCGGCCGAAGGTCGCCGTGGGAACGGCCGCGAAGGGCGTCATCCCCACCGGCCAGACGCAGGGGAGATCCGGTGCAACGATGAGGGACAAGTCGGCGACGCCCCGAGGAGCATCGGCGGCCTCCGTCGGAGACCAGCATGCGACGAACAGCATCGCGATGACGAGGGATCGCGTGCGAGTGAACGAGGATGTGGTTGCCATGGTGAGGTTTCTCGCGGTTTCAGGAGGGGACGACTCGCGGCGAAGCGACGCCGTTGACGACCGAGGGGAGCGGGTCGCCACGAAGGGCCATCACGGCCAGGTGTGCGGCCGTTGTCCTCAGTCTGGCCACCGCAGCCGTGCTCACGCTCGCGATGTGCGGCGCCAGGATCACGTCGGGACGTCCCAGAATCGGATGGCCCGCCGGAATCGGCTCCGGGGCGAATACGTCCAGTGCGGCTCCGGCGACGTGGCCGCTTTCGAGCACGGCGACGAGGGCGTCGGTGTCGACGAGATCGCCCCGAGAGAGATTCACGACCAATGCGCCCGGCCGAACGGCCGCGAGGGTCGTGGCGTTCAGGATGCCGCGCGTTTCGGGGAGTGAAGGACAGTGGAGCGTGATGACGTCGCTCTCCGCGAGCAGTGTCGCAAGGGTCGCCCATTCGGCACCGAAAGCCGAGACGTCCTTCGGTGTCGTGGCCGGGTCGCAGACGAGCACGCGGCCGCCGAAGGCGATCAGTCGCCGGACGACGCCCCGTCCGATCCGGCCGAAACCGACCACACCCGAGGTCATGCCGGCGAGCGTGCGAAAGCCCGGAGGTGGTACCACGAGCCTCCAGTCCCCATCGTGCACGAGCAGATTCTGTCTCGCGACCTGTCGGTTGAGCGCGAGGATGAAGGCCAGTGTGTGATCGGCGACTTCGTCAACGCAGTAGTCCGGAATGTTGCAGACCTGAATGCCGCGCGCCTTGGCCGCCATGAGGTCGACGTTGTCCACGCCTATCCCGTAGCGCACGATGCCACG
>JBJTBB010000352.1:0-7822 GCA_046091125.1 Planctomycetaceae bacterium | reverse complement strand
GTGCTCGCACCGCAGTGCCGCAAGGATCAGCTCTGGGCTCCGTTCGACTGGTCAGACAAGCGGAGCAGCCCGATCGCCGATGAGCCCACGATTGATCTGGCCGGAGCGATCGCCGCGCTCGAGCGAGTCATGTCCGAGGAGTCGATCGATCCCGCTCGTGTCCTGCTCACGGGGCTTTCGATGGGAGGGTACGGGTAGTGGGAGTGGGCAATGCGGATGCCGGATCGATTCGCGGCGGTGGTGCCGATCTGTGGCGGGGGCGATGAGCGTCAGGTGGCGAAGCTCATCAACTTGCCGATCTGGTGCTTCCATGGCGATGCCGACAACGTGGTGCCGGTGGAGCGATCGCGGACCATCGTGACGGCGATCCGCGAGGCGGGAGGATCGCCGCGATACTCGGAGTTGCTTGGTGTCGGGCATGATTCCTGGACACCCGCGTACCGTGATCCGGACTTGCTCGAATGGCTCTTTGCCCAAAAGAGGACCGAGGATCGCCTCCGCTAGAACGCGAACGAGCAGACGGGAACTCGTCACTCGGGAAAGAGTCTCGTGGAGAGATATCGTTCTCCGAGATCGGGCAGCACCACGACCACCAGTTTTCCGGCGTTGTCGGGACGTCTGGCCACCTGCAGTGCCGCCCAGGCGGCTGCGCCGCAACTGATGCCACACATGAGCCCCTCGCGCTTCGCCATCTGGCGGGCCGTCTCCATGGCATCTTCGTCGTCCACCTTCACCACCTCATCGATCACATCCAGATTGAGGATGTCGGGAATGAAGCCCGCACCGATTCCCTGAATCGTGTGGCGACCAGGCTTGATGGGCTCTCCGGCGATTTTTTGGGAGATCACGGGGCTGTTGAGGGGCTCGTCCGCCACCACCTTGAGCCCTGGCTTGCGGCTCTTGAGGACCTCCCCGCAGCCGGTGATCGTGCCACCGGTGCCGACGCCACAGACGAGGATGTCGATCCGCCCGTCCGTGTCCTGCCAGATCTCCTCGGCGGTCGTCCGGCGGTGGACTTCCGGGTTGGCAGGGTTCTTGAACTGCTGCGGCATGAAGTAGTGACTGCCCGACCGTGAAATCTCCTCGGCATGCCGCACGGCTCCGGGCATGCCCTCTGCCGCCGGCGTCAGGACCAGTTCCGCACCGAGCGCCTTGAGCAAGCGTCGTCGCTCGAGGCTCATGCTTTCGGGCATGGTCACTCGGAGGCGATAGCCTCGCGCGGCACAGACGTATGCCAGACCGATCCCGGTGTTGCCGCTAGTGGGCTCGATGACGATCGTGTCCGAGCCGATGCGTCCATCTCGCTCGGCCGCGTCGATCATCGCACAGGCGATGCGATCCTTGACGCTCCACAGTGGATTCATGTTCTCGATCTTGCCGGCGACCGTGGCGACACAGCCGTCCGTGACCCGCCGGAGGAGCACAAGGGGCGTTCGACCGATGCACCGGGTAATGTCGTCGCGGATTCCGGACGGCAGTGCACTCGAGATCATGGTCGGTCCTCCTGTCGCATGGACGAACGCGTGGCAACACCCGACGACCAGCATGCCTCAGCCGTCAGAATCCTCGCAACCGTCAGTATCGGCCAAATTGGCCCGAAACTGAAGACGGAAACACCTCTTCGGCTCGCGATCGCCGATCGGGCCGCCAGGGGTGCTTTCCAGCCGTTCGGGCGTTATTCTTACGTCCTCGTCCCCGTCGACCTGGCCACCCTGAGCATGGAGATCCCGCGATGTCGCGTTTCCCGAAGCCGTCCCACGACTCCGACGTTCCTGGCGTCAAGGACACGACCGGCCCTTCCGCCTTCGCTCCGAATCGCCGCGACTGCCTTCGCGCCGCCGGGGGTCTGACGGCTGCCCTTGCGGCCACTGCAGCCGTGCATGGGCAGACGCCATCGACGGAGCTGATTCGGGTCGGGCTCATTGGCTGTGGTGGGAGGGGAACCGGGGCCCTGCAGCAGGCACTGTCGGTGAACGGATCCAACGTGAAGGTCACTGCGATGGCCGACACGTTCGAGGATCGTGTGGCCGGAGCGATCAAGTCCGTCGAAAAGATGGAGGGAAAGGTCGATGTCCCAGAGAACCGCCGCTTCATCGGCCTCGACGCCTACGAGAAAGTCATCGGGCTCGAGGACATCGATCTGGTCATTCTGGCCACGCCGCCCGGATTCCGTCCCTATCATTTCGAGGCTGCGATCAAGGCCGGCAAGCATGTGTTCATGGAGAAGCCTGTCTGCGTGGACAGCTTCGGCGCGAGGCTGTGCCTCGAGGTGGCAAAGCTCGCGGACGAAAAGAATCTGAAAGTCGTCGTCGGCCTTCAGAGGCACTACGACAGCGTCTACCGGGCGACGCGGGCCAAGATCCAGGAAGGCCTTGCTGGAGACATCATCGGCGGCCAGGTCTACTGGAACGGATCGGGCATCTGGTATCGCCCGCGGACGCCCACGATGTCTGAAATGGAGTTCCAGGTGCACAACTGGTACCACTTCAACTGGCTCTCCGGAGACCACATCTGCGAGCAGCATGTTCACAATATCGACGTGGCGAACTGGTTCCTCGGCCCCGATGAAAAGGCTGGTTACCATCCGCTGACGGCGTACGGAATCGGTGGCCGTCAGCAACGGGTCAAGGGTCAACCCAGTGAAATCTATGACCATCACACGGTGGACTTCACCTATCCCAACGGCGTTCGCATCGCCAGCCAGTGCCGGCAGTTCCCTGGGGGCAACGACCGCGTCAACGAAGAGTTCCAGGGCACGAAGGGCATCGTTCGGATCGGCGAGATCACCGATCACTCCGGCAAGGTGCTCTGGAAGTACGACGGACCAAAGCCGAACGCGTACCAGGTGGAGCATGACGAGTTACAGGATGCCATCCGGACGGGCAAGCCACTCAATAATGCGTATTACGGGACGCATTCGAGTTTTTCAGCGGTGCTTGGTCGATTGGCGACCTACTCGGGCAAGCAGCAGGATTATGAAAAGGCCCTGCAGATGGATTACCGGACCATGCCGGAGAGCATGTCGTGGGATGCGACGCCTCCTGTGATGCCGACGGCTGATGGTGATTATTCGTTCCCGATGCCAGCAACTTTCAAGCTGCCCGAGGTTCGGAAGGCCTGATGCTGGAGGAGCGCGACTGGCGAACTCCTTCGGCACTCGAGCCGTCGCCGTTCATTCGTTTTTCCGGAGTTTTTGGGAGCCGTTCCATTCGTCCGCTAGGCGTCGGGAACGCTGGAAGGGCTGGCCAGGCTGGCTGGTAGAATCGGGCATCCGGAACATTCCATTCCTGAGACGCTCATGACACCAGCCGCCAGTCGCAGCACTTCCGCCGACCCAGCCTCTTCGCCGATGCCGGCGTCACCTTCGGCGGACGAATGCGCCGATCCGGGCGACCGCTCCTGCGGGCTGCAGTCGGACAGGCCGTTTGAAATCCGTGTGTCGGATCGGGTTTCGCAACTGCCCCCGTACCTCTTCGCACGGATCAACGCGCTGACCTACCAGAAGCGGCGCAGCGGCGCGGACGTCGTCGACATGAGCATGGGTAACCCTTCGGATCCTCCCGCCCAGGCGGTCATCGACAAACTGGCCGAGGCTTCCAACGACCCTCGGAATCACGGCTACGCCCCGGCGTCGGGCATCCTGAGCCTGCGGCGCGAGGTGGCTTCGCGGTATCTGCGGAAGTGGGGTGTGCGGCTCGACCCGGAAACGGAGCTCGTCGGCACTCTCGGAAGCAAGGAGGGGTACGGTCACCTCTGCCTCGCGATGGTCGGCCCCGGCGACAGCGTGATCGTGCCAGCGCCGTCGTACCCCGCGCATGTCTACGGTGTGGCGCTCGCGTCGGCCCGCCCGATTCCAATCAACACGACCTGCCCGGATCGTTTTCTTTCGGAGATCGCGGCCACCTGCGAGCGGGAGAGGCCGAAGATGGTGGTGGTGAATTTCCCCCACAACCCGACGGCGACGGTCGTGGGCCCGGACTTTTATCGGGAGGTGGTGAAGCTCGCGAAACGGCATGGGTGCGTGCTCGTGTCCGACCTCGCCTACGCGGACGTCACCTTCGATGGTTACGAGTCACCGAGCGTTCTACAGGTGGACGGAGCTCGTGACTGTGCGGTCGAGTTCACCACGATGAGCAAGGGTTTCAGTATGGCCGGCTGGAGAGTCGGCTTCTGCGCAGGAAACCGTGAGATTGTCCGAGCCCTCTCGACGATCAAGACCTATTACGACTATGGCATGTTCCGGCCGATCCAAATCGCCGCGATCGTGGCCATGCGGCATTGCGAAGCCGAGGTGGCCGTGCAGGCCCGCGTCTACCAGCGTCGTCGTGACGTGCTGTGCGAAGGTCTTTCCAGAATAGGTTGGACGGTGGCCGTTCCGAAGGCCAGCATGTTCGTCTGGGCGAAGATGCCCGAGCCCTTTGCCGGACGGATGTCGAGCCTCGAATTCGCGACCATGCTGCTCGAGCAGGCGGACGTGGCGGTGAGTCCTGGCGCAGGCTTCGGGCCGGCCGGCGAGGGGCATCTCCGGTTGGCTCTGATCGAGAATGAAAACCGGATCCGTCAGGCTGTGCGTCAGATCGGTCGGGCCATCGGCGGCGAACTCCGCACGGCGATGCCGCACCGCGGTGACGGGCAATGATGCCTCGTATCCTTGGAAGAGCCCCTCAGGAAACCTCAGCAATGTTCGCCGTTCGACCATCCGCGAGCCCCCGCCGTCCAAGCTATCGCTTCACGATCATGACAATCGCCATGTGCACCGCGATCCTGCGGACGGCCGACGGCATCGATGTCGCAGCCGCCCCTGTTGCGGCCGGCGAGGGTGACGAGGTGCTCGTATGGTTTGGAACCTATACCAAGGGGGCGACTCCTGCGAGTGAAGGGATCTACGTCTCGCGAATGAAACTGAAGACGGGTGAGTTGTCGGCGCCGAGCGTCGCGGGTGAGGCGGTCAATCCGTCCTTTCTTGCCCTTCATCCGACGCGTCCGGTGCTCTACGCCGTCGCCGAGATCGGAGGGGCCGAGAGCAAGCCGGGAGGCGGCATTCGCTCGTTCGACGTGAACGCTTCCAACGGGAGGCTCACGGCGATCGACGAGCAGTCCTCAGGCGGCGCGGGACCTTGCCACGTGTCGGTCGATCCGTCTGGCAGGTGTGTCCTGGCAGCCAACTATGGGGGCGGTTCGACCATCTGCCTTCGGGTCGGTGCGAAGGGAGGCCTCGAACCGGTGGTGGATGGAGTCCCCGGAGGCTTTCTTCAACACGATCGCACGTCTCGCACCGGCGAGGGAATCGATCCAAATCGCCAGGAAGCCCCCCACGCTCATTGTTCGAGGCCTTCTCCCGATGGTCGATTCGTGTTGGTGCCGGATCTCGGTCTCGATCGGGTGTTCATCCACGCGGTGAACCCCATCGCCGGCACACTGGGTCCTTACGCGTCGATCGAACTGACCGCAGGATCCGGACCGCGGCACGTGGCATTCGACCCGTCGGGTGAAAGAGCCTACGTCATCAACGAACTCGCCCTCACCGTCACTGGAATGGATTGGGATGCGACGCGAGGCGAACTCAAGGCTTTTCAGACGATCTCGACCCTACCGGCCGACGTCACTGACCGAAGGGGATTCTCGACGGCCGAGGTCGTCGTTCATCCGAGTGGCGGCTTCCTCTATGGGTCGAATCGTGGACACGACTCGATCGCCATGTACTCGATCGATCGCGAGAGTGGTCGACTCACGTTTCTCGGCGCAGAATCCATCCGGGGGAAAGTCCCCCGCAACTTCGCGATCGACCCCACCGGACGTTGGCTGCTCGCCGCCGGCCAGGACTCCGGCACGGTGACCGTGTTTGCCATCGACCCCTCGAACGGTCGCCTACGGTTCACCGACAGGTCGATCAGTGTGCCCCGACCGGTCTGTATCCTTTTTGGCAAAACAGGGGGCTGACACCTACTCGGCGAGCTCGGGCAGCATCCGCTCGTTGGCTGCGGCTTCCCGCAGCTTCTCGAGAGCCTTCGCCTCGATCTGCCTGACCCGCTCCTTGGTCACCCCGAGCGCAGACCCGACTTCCTTGAGCGTCTGTGGTTCGTGCACGTGATCGAGCCCGTATCGTCGGATAATGATGGTCTGCTCCCGCGCGTCGAGCCTGTCGAGGAACCGGCCGACCTGCTGGGCCCGATCCCGTTCCTCCAATCGCTGTCGAGAGGCGTCGGCCCTGTTGTCGGTCGCCGTCTGCAGCAGGTCGATGTCGGTCGCCCTGAAACGCTCCCGGCGACGGTGCTCATCGGGTATGGTGCGGGCGTAGTTCTTCATGATCGCCCAGGAAGCGTAGGTGCTGAACTTGTTGCCCCGGGCATAGTCAAACTTTTCGACGGCCCGCATCAGTGAGATGTTTCCATCGCTGACAAGGTCGAAGAAGCCGTCCGTCGGTCCCACCCGTCGCTTGGCGATCGAGACGACAAGTCGCAGATTGGACCTCACAATCCTGTTCTTGAGCGAAACGATCTCGCTGTAGAGTTCGTCGATCTGGTCCATCAGCCGGGAACTGGGATGATCGAGATCGAGCTGCTCGCGCAGGAGCGTTGCTTTGTGCTTCAGGTAGTTGAAACGCCTGAAGAGCCAGACTTCCTGCTCGCGGGTCAGGAGAGGAACCTCATAGAGGCTCGCGAGGTAGGCTGGCAGACCCGAAGGCACCCGCACGCGGCGCTCGCCCGCGTCGAGGCCAGGCATCGGTTCATTCACGACCTTCTCGGCACTTTTTCGTGAAAAAAGGGCGTTGGGAATGTAGTCGAGTGGCAGCTCCAATATCGCTCTGGCCCGCTCTGACAGGATGACGCGGTAGATGCTGGCCTTCGAGCGTCGGTACCGCTTGGCGATCGAGTCGACGGCTTCACCCCCCAGATGCAACTGGTAGATCCGCTCGCAGGACTCCGGGCGGAGTCGACCATCCGCATGCGGGAAGATGGCGGACGCTGGATCCCGCTGATCGTGCTCCTTGATCGTGTAGCGGATTGTTTCCACGCTGCGATTGAGACGACTGGCGATCCGTCGATGGGTATCGGCCGGACTCACGCCAATCGCGGCCAGGCGTCGTGCCCAGTGCAGAATACGATCACGTTCCATGTCGGATAACTGGCTGAACCGCGCCCCCCGCGCCACCCTCAGCGGGTTGGCCCTCAGAAAGGCCTCGACGACCGATTCCGGGAAGCCGACGCGTGTCCTCCCGGCGATCCGATAGCGGCCAGCCACGAGGCCATGCTCCCGCCACCGGGAGATCGTCTTGGTGGAGACGTTGAAACGCCTCGCGACTTCCTCGATGGAGAGGATCGAATCATTTGCTGCGAGACCGGATTCCGGCGTTGTGACGCCTGAAGACGCCCCATCCAGTCCACTCGACTCCCCAACGAACGGATGGAGACCAACCCGCCGGCTGTCGAATATTTTGAACTGCATGGCCCACCTCGAAAAACAGGTTGTTTTCCCCCTCGACGCAGAGTTATACGCCGCAGTGTCCAAAACGGTTCGAAGGACACCTTGGAACTTGAGGAATTCGTTCCGCAGCGTTGTATCCCCTCCCAACGGGATGGCACGCGCGCAAGACCGTTGGACGACAAACCATTTCCGACATTTGGTTTAGGTTCGCTCGATCCCCTTCGGTTCACGTGGGTCTTTCGCAGAGTTCCCTGTCTTTGCTATTCGTCCCAGACACTTTTTCCAGACTTGACGGACAGTTGTTGTCGAGCTTGGACGAAGTTACCTTCTCCGAACCTTTTAGCTTCAAAGCTGAAAGCCTGGAATCACACGCATTCATGTCTGATAACCGACTGAA
>JBJTBB010000351.1:0-3458 GCA_046091125.1 Planctomycetaceae bacterium | reverse complement strand
GTTCTGGATGGGCCGCTGTGAGGTGACTTGGAGCGAGTACAAGCGGTCCATGGCGGCCTGCAACCTGGTCAAGGCGATGGAGGCGGCCGGCTTGCGACCCGTCACGCCTTCCAACGAGGTGGATGCGGTCACCGCTCCGTCGAATCTCTACGATCCGACGATGACGTTCACTAACGGCGTGGATCCTCGCCAACCGGCGGTGACGATGACCCAATTCGCGGCCCGACAGTACACCAAGTGGCTCAGCGGTCTGACGGGACGCTTTTACAGACTGCCCAGCGAGTGCGAGTGGGAGCATGCCTGCCGGGGTGGTTCGACGAGCCCGTGGTCTTGTGGAGACGTGGGGGATCTCGAGCGAGTCGCCTGGTTCGCCGACACCTCCGACGAGACGACGCATCCGGTCGGTGAACTGGCCCCCAACGCCTACGGACTGCACGACATGCATGGCAATGCAGCCGAATGGGTGATCGACCAACTCATCGCCGACGGCTACTCGCGGCAGGCGTCCCTGCCCCAACCGGCGGATGTCGTCGCCTGCGTCGAATGGCCGACGGAACTCGAGTCCAGGGTCGTACGAGGCGGCGCGTACTACGACGAGGCACCGCAGTGCCGCAGTGCGTCTCGACGAGGCTCCGAGGACGTCGCCTGGAAGGATGTCGACCCAAATCTGCCAAAGAGCCCGTGGTGGTACACCGAGGAGCCCGCGCTTGGCGTTGGGATGCGTGTCGTACGTCCATTCGTACCGCCCGCCGATCCTGCCGATCAGCGGCGATTCTGGGAGGCCGACATCGAGAGCATCCGTGCCGATGCCTCCGATCGACTCCTCCAGGGACGCGGAGCCAGGGGCATCGTCGATCCAAAACTGCCGGAGGCGGTCAAGGCTGCGGGATTGTGAAGGCAGGCGAACCGCCAGCCGGTTCCGACGGCCGAGGGTCGATGCGATGGGAATCGATCGGATGAAGTATTTTCGTTATCGCGATTCTGGGAGGTCTCGACCGATGCAGATTCCGCGGATGATCTGGCGGCTCCGGCCGTTGCTCGTAGCGACGGGTCTCCTCTCGACCCTCCCCGAATGCGGTGGACTGGTCGGCCTGAGGGCGGCTGACTGGTCGGACTGGCGGGGGCCTTCACAGGATCGACATGCCGCGTCCAGCGGGTCGTTCGTGACGAGCTTCGACCCGGAGGATGGCACGAACATCCACTGGAAGAACGACGAGGCCGGTGGCATCTCCACGCCGGTCATCATGAAGGGCCGTCTCTACACGCTCGTGCGGCACAAGCCCGACACGGTCGACGAGGCCGAAAAGGTTCTCTGCCTCGACGCCCTCACCGGTGAGAAACTCTGGGAGAACGTGTTCAACGTCTATCTGTCGGACGTCCCGGCCGAGCGCGTCGGCTGGTCCGCGGTCGTGGCGGACCCAACGAGCGACACCGTCTTCGCCCAGGGTGTCTGCGGAGTCTTCACGGCGATCGACGGTCCGTCCGGCAAGACCCGTTGGCAGCGGTCGCTGCACGAGGAGTTCGGCTTTCTATCGACCTATGGCGGTCGAACCAAGGTGCCGGTCGTATTCGCGGACCTCGCGATCGCCAGAGCCGTCGTGACAGGTTGGGGAGACACCTCCGTTCCGGCGCATCGGTTCCTCGGGTTGGACATGGCGACAGGCGTCGTGCGATGGATGAATGGCACGGGTGTGCGTCCGGAGGACACCACCTACAGCTCTCCTTCCATCGCCAACTTCGGTGGAACGGCCGCCCTCATTTTCGGCTCGAGCGACGGGAGCGTTTGGAACTACCAGCCCCGAACAGGCAGGGCCGTCTGGAACTTTCGCATGTCCCGCCGTGGTCTGAACGTCGCCCCGTTGGTCGAGGGTGGGACGATCTTCATGTCCCAATCTGAGGAAAATCTTGACAATACGTCGATGGGCTCGGCGACGGCCTTCGCCGCCTCGGGCAGCGGAGACATCACTCAGTCGTCCGTCGTTTGGCAGCGCAAAGGCGTCATGGACGGACGGGCCATGCCGGTCTCCATCGGGGACCGCGTCTACTTCGTCGATGATGGTGCCAAAATCTTCGCCTTCGACAAGCGAACGGGCGAGCCGGTCGGCAAGCCCATCAAGCTGCTGGGAACGATCGTCAAGGGAAGCCCGCTCGTGGCCGGCGGCAGGCTGTACGTCTGCTCCACGAGCGGCTGGCACGTCCTCGAACCGACTGCAGAGGGACTGAAGATCGTCAATCGCATGCGGCTCTCCGCCGAGGATGAGGTCACGGCCTCCCCGATCGCGTGGAATGGGATGATCTATCTCTCCACGGGCGCCCGCATGTACTGCCTCGGCTCACCCGCTGCGGCGAAGGCCACCGCGAACACCCCGCCCGCGCCAAGTGTGGTGTCGGCCGGCACACGCGAACCGGCCGGTGATCCGGAATGGGTGCAAGTGGTCCCGGCGGAGGTGCAGATCGCCGCCGGCGAGAGCGTTCAACTCGAGGCGAGGCTCTTCGATTCGCGCGGCCGTTTCATCAAGAAATCCGCCGCGAGTTTCAGCACCACGGCGGGAACGGTCTCCCCGGACGGCGTCTACACGGCTCCTGAGGGATCGCACGCTGCGGCGATCGTGACCGCGAAGGTCGGTGCGATCGAGGGTCGCTCCCGCATCCGGTCGATGCCCCCACTGCCCTGGAATTTCGACTTCGACGAAATCGCTCTCTCACCCGACCCCAAGACAGGCGTGCCTCGAGGTGAGCCCCCGCTGCCCTGGATCGGCATGCGGTATCGTCATGTCGTCCGCGACGTCGATGGCTCCCGCTGCCTCGTCAAGGTGACCACGATTCCCAAGGGAACCCGCAGCCAGGGCTGGATCGGCCCGATCGATCTCCACGATTACTCCATTGCAGCCGATCTGCGGGCGCAGGAGAGCGGCGTCGAACAGGAGGAGCGGGCGGAGCAGACCGGAGTTAGCGACGCCGACGCCTTTGCGAAGGCGTTCGGAAGCGCGGCGGCGCTGGGGAAGGCCCGCATGCCCGACATGGGCCTGATCGCACAGCGATACACGCTCGACCTCATGGGCGCGAGCCAGCAGCTGCAGGTCCGCAGTTGGCCTCCCCAGGTCGCGACCCACTTCTCCAAGACGATCCCGTTCACCTGGGAGCCCGGACGGTGGTATCGGATGATCTTCGAGGCCCGACGGCGGGGCGAGGACGCCGTGCTTCGGGGCAAGGTCTGGCCGAGGGGCGAGCCCGAGCCGAAGGAATGGACGATCGAGGCGGTGCACGAGTCGGGCAATCTTCAAGGCAGTCCCGGCTTCTTCGGCAACGCAAAGGATTCCGAGATCTACATCGACAACGTTTCCGTGGAGGCGGTGCAATGATGCGTTTTGATCTTCCGGCGGGCCCCGTGTGGAGCAAGGGAGTCGCTCGTGGCGGACTTGCGATCCATCTGCTCGCTGCGGTCGTCGTCACGACCG
>JBJTBB010000350.1:0-3532 GCA_046091125.1 Planctomycetaceae bacterium | reverse complement strand
ATCACTCGTACCCGTGGCATTCAATCGCGTGTTGGATGGCACGCTCGCGATCATCAACGGACGCGAGTTCTCCGCACCTGACCCGGCAACGGATCCGAAATCCGACACGTATGCAGAAAACGAGGCCTGGGATGGCTACGGCGACGCGGCCAATGCGCACGACCTCTGGATTGCGCACCTCGAACCGGGCAGTACACCATCGACGTCCACCTGCATTCGCCCGTCCTATTTCGGTGGAATGCCTGCGTCGAACGATGTGGACACCGATGGAATCCCAGACAAGGTCGACAATGACGGGGACGGCGTGAACGACGGCGTCTTTCTCAACTTTGGCATTCCTGATGTCGTCAACTCATCCGGCGAGACCATCCGCACGCATGCCTCGGTGTTGATCGTCGATCTGGATGGTCGGTTGAACGTCAACGCGCATGGCTCACTGTCGCCCATCATCTACGGCCCATCCCACACGCGATGGAATACCACCGTGACCGACCTCCGAGACGTTCCTCTCGGAAGCGGTTACGGTCCCGCCGAGATATCCCCTAACCTGGCCACCGATCTCAATGGCCAATCCCCCATGGGCACTCGCTTATTCGATTCCACGGCCCTGCAGACAGGGGAATTACCAAATGTCGCGCTCATCACTGGTGCCGTCACCGGCAATCAAAGCGGCACGCGGTCGGCAAACGGCAGCCGTTTTTCGCCGGGCACGAAATCTCCGCAACTACCGCCTGTTGAGGGACGGTACGGAGAACGCGCACTCGCATCGACGACTGGTCTCAGTGGCTCCATTCAGTTGTCTGATCCCCTAAACGGCAGCGGGTTCTTTCGCCTCGCCCGACCTGGAAAGGCGAAGGACACGGATTCCGGTTCAGCCGACACTCTCAACTCCCGTGAAACGGAACAGGATCGACGTGTTCCCGCGGGAACTGCGGCGAACGTCAACGTCGGCGTACCACCCACATGGTGGAATGGACAAGCGGGCTTCAACTGGGGACCGGCGATCTCTGGCGGCCCGTTCCCTCGCGGAGTCTACAACTCTCCCCCCGACCTCCACGGTCGGATGAAGACCCTGACACTCGCCGCTTCATCGGCCGACGTGACTGGCGCTGTGTACAACACCGTGCCTCACCTGACGTTCTCCAAGCCGGAGTGGATGACTAACTCACCCGGAAAACGTTTCAGCGAGGTAACCGACGACCCCTACGACCTGCGTCTCGACAGCTTCGTCAGCCGTGGTGGGCGGCTGCACGACCCCGCCACCGATGGCAGGGTCGACCCTGAATACGATCTCGGTCTCACCGTTGAGTCTCGAGACAATCCCTTCTCTCTCGCCGAACTCGAAGCGGTGCTGCGGCCCTACGACATCGATACCCGGCTTGCCCCACATCGGCTCGCTGCGATTCTCGGGAGCGCCGCCGAGGAAATGCGGCTGCGTGTCACGACCGACTCCTGGGACACGACGGCCATCGTCGGCGGCAGCCAAACTGCCGGTGAGCCCGAAGCGGCCAAGCGGCTCGACACGTTCGTCAACTCACTGCAGTCGTCCGACACGTACGGGACGACGTCGATGGGCGGCCATACGCGGCCTCTCTCGGGGGTCTTCGGTCACGAGGTCTCCCGCGGCGAACGCTTCGACCTGAATCGCCCGCTTCTGGGTGTCGAGTACAAGCCCCAAACGTACGACGCCAGAGAGCCCTATTACGTCCAGCGGCAGGCGTACTGCAAGGACCTCTACACACTCTTGGTGGCGCTCAACCCGGGGGCACCGAAGGCGGATCTTGCCCAGTGGACCGTGAATGCCTGCGATTTCCGAGATGCCGACAGCGTGATGACGCCCTTCGAATACGACACGAATCCCGCCGACGGTTGGGAAGTGGACGGCGATCCGACCACGTCGAGCGGAGAGCAGGACCGGGCCTTCGTCTGGGGTGCTGAGCGGCCCGAGATGCTGATCACCGAGACCTATGCCTGGGAGGACGGCACCGACGGTGGGCTGTTCATCATGCTCCATCGCCCCTGGAAGGCCACCGCCTACGCAAATGGCACCACGGCAATCGATGGCGAGCCGATCGATACGCTCTTCGAAGAAGATCCCGCCAATCCGGACAACTCTCTCGACCTCCGCAAGGAGGTTTCCGTCGCCGGTGGATCCACCAAGCTTCCCGTCTGGCGGCTGCGGATCGTTTCCAATGGCACGACCCGGTACCTCCGCTTCAACGAAACCCACAACGCCGGAGGCGGTGGCCCTCCGCCAACGGACTTCTTGCCCGATTCGAATACGAATGCCGCCCGCTTCAAACGGGGTGCTGGCACCTGGCTCATGATCCGCCCTGAGTCAATGACGAACCAGGCTTCGGTGGCACTGGAGATGGATGGCGTCACGGCCAAGGCTGACACGATCACGATCAACTCACAGCCGCTCAAGGCGCCGGGTACCGCCGCTGCGTTACCACCAAACGTCGACACCGCACCAAATTCATGGCCGCAACCCAGGGAATGTCGGGTCTACCTCGAACGGCTGACCGATCCAAGCTGCCAGATCAAGAACGGCGACGACACCAATATCTGGCCGGGCGTACCCAAGGACGGTACTCCACCCGGCGATCTGCCGCGGTATCGAGTGGTAGACGAGGCGCCGGTGCAGGTCGTCAATCGACGCGCCCCACCAGCAGGCACGAACCACGGCAACTTTATGAATGCGACGCTTGTCAAACTCCGCCGCAGGACATCCGACGTCGGTGGCACAGAGAACGCATTCTGGCGAGCTGACGACGTCGACGCGGGCGGATTCAACCATCTCGCCCCGACGCATTTCGAATCGGTACAGTCCTCCACGCTCGGTCCGTTGCTCGCCGGCGACACGCGATGGCTCCCCTGGCCCAATCGACCCTTCACAAGTCCCGTCGAACTGCTTTTCGTGCCACGGGGTGACAGCCTGTCAATTCTTCACGACTACGAGTCTCCTTCCAGTCTGAACCAAGCTACCGTCGGTGTACCGATCGATCTGCCACTCCTCCTCGACTCGGTCCACGTGCCGACCCGGTTCATCGGCATCCACGGCACCTACCGCGGCACGGCGACCGCCGCCCTCACGAACATCGACTCGACCTACGAAACCAACACCGGCATCAATACGCTCATCACCACGATCAATCAGCTCTCGAGCTTCCGTGAGCCGGGCCGCGTGAACATCAATACGATTCCCTCCGAAGATATCTGGAATGCCGTCGTGGGTGGGCCGCTGCCTCAGGGACTGCTTGCCGCGAGCGGCCACAGCAAGACCCGTTCGGCGGTCGGCTTCCTTACGACCCCCGCCCGCACACTCACCCACGCCCTCGCCCTCAAGAGTGGCGCAAACCCGCTTCTGCTGGAGGACGATTACAAAGGCGACCCGTCGGCTGCTGGAACCGGTGTTTCAAACGTTCTTCGGGACGCCCTCAACCGCAACCCGATGCATCGCTTCTACACCGCCAATCGGCTCTCCAACACCGTCACGATCCGCTCGAACGTGTTCGCCGTCTGGATCACG
>JBJTBB010000349.1:0-3129 GCA_046091125.1 Planctomycetaceae bacterium | reverse complement strand
CGCTCGGCCGGAGTTAGGACGCCGATACTCGGTTCCGAGACGAGGAATGGGTCATCGAGGTCGAGGAACCAGACGTGCAGCTCATGGCTCGCAGGCAGATCCCGACCGGATGCCAGGCTCGTTTTCTGGGGCGAGGCGAGGCGCCCATAGTCCGGCGCCGTCACGGCGGCGATCGCCAGGGACGAGGCGTTCATGGTGAATACGCGTTTGCACGCCAGGGCAACCCACAGACCGGCCGAGGACAATCCTCAGGAACTCCGGGAGGGAGATTTGGCAATCTAGAAATAGTAGGCAGTTTAGGGAGTGTCTACGGCCATTTGCACGTATTCTAGGAACGTCTGGCCGCTGGAGGGCTGATTAGGCGGGATATTCCGCCAGAATTGACGTTTTTTGTGAAAAAAACCGCGCAGGAGCATTGGTGGCCGCGTGGAATACCCCGGTTGTCAGCAGCCGGTGGGCTTGCTGTCAGGGTGGGCAGGGCGCCGGCGGCGCGACCATGGGCCCAGGTAAGACGGGGGCTCCAAGAGGCCCCGGGAACGCCTGGCTCTCCATCCCGACCGCCGCGATCGGCGGTGGGAGTGTCCCCTGATTGGCCGCTCGCGTGGGCGGACGGTCCTGGGGTTGTGGATACACCGGTGGGACGAGCGGAGGCAGATAGGCGTAGCCATCCCGGCCGGATGCACACCCTCCGATGACGCTCAAGACCGTTAAAAAGGCGACGGCGAACCGGAACATGGCCGGGGACCCTACCGCCGTCGGCCACCCCCTCACAACCGCAAAAGTGGCGACCTTTTGAGGGTGGAGCGAATGAACGGGAGGCCTCCGTCGGGCACGGCCCGTCATCGGGCTTTCGTCGGGCTGCAGGGTGGCCGCCGCGGTCAGGTCACGATTTCGTCGAACGAAGCCACTTCGTCGTGCTGAAGGCTGCTTGTGGACTCCCGGTTTCCGGGACGCCTGACCAGCACGGTCACCATGCCGGCCGCCCGGGCGGCATCGAGTTCCTCGCCCACATCACTGGCAAAGAGGATCCGGTGCGGCTCGCAGCCGATATCGGCCGCGATTACGGAGTAGCTGTTGGGATCCCGTTTCGCCCCGGTCGTCGTGTCGTAATGCCCCCGCAGGCTCGCGGTGAGGTCGCCGTGGAGAGTGTGTGCGAAAAACAGCCGCTGAGCCTCCACCGATCCCGACGAATAGACACGCACATCCAGCCCCGATTCATCCCATCGACGCAGAGCGAATGGGACGTCGTCGAACACGTGGGAGACGAGGGAGCCTGACTCGTATCCACTTCGCCAGATCATGCCTTGCAGCTTCTTGAGCGGAGTGGACTTTACGTCACGGTTCATCAACTCGATCGCCGCTGTCGCGGCCACGGCTGGATCCTCCGCGAGCGCGGTCGCCTCAACCGGAACACCGGCTGCGAGGCATACCTCGGATGCCAGGTGCATCACGTCGCGGTCGTGTCTCCGTGAGGAAAGAAATCCGCCCACTTCCCGCCTGGCGTGCTCGAACAGCACGTCGTAAACGAATGCGATCGACGATGTCGTGCCCTCGACGTCGAGCAGGATGGCCTGGCCGTCGAAGACGATCATCCCGTCGGCCGTCCCTCGCCCGAGAGCCAGGCCGGCCCGAGGCACAGCGGTTCGTACGCCGCGTGGACACCGTCCTCGAGGTACTGGGGCGTCCAGCCGGCCTGATCCTGGAACAGGCGGATGGCACGGATGCGACGATCCCCGCAGAGATCGAACCAATGTCGAGTTCCCATCGGCACGCTGATCAGATCCCCTGCATGCACCTCGATCGCGAACACCGGGCGGTCACCGGGGTTGATGTGAAACACGCCGCTGCCCTGAAGGATGAATCGCACCTCGTCCTCGGTGTGCGTGTGCTCTCTCGAGAACTTGGCGAGCATGGCTTCGAGATTGGGCGTCTCGGGACGGACGTCGATGACGTCGGCGGTCACAAAGCCGCCTCTCGCCTTGAGGTGATCGATCTCGGGAGCATACGCCGACAGGATCGCTTCGGCAGAAGCCGTGGGATCGACGCGATCCTCGAGCGGCCAGCGATCAAACAGAATCCCGTGATCCTGGAGGAAGAGGGTGATGTCCCGGGCGTCCGTGATGCGGCGCCCCAGTTCCGGAACGGTCACAATTGCCATGCAAGCCTCCTAGATGATCGAACCTGCCCGACGCATCCCCTCGACCTGGAAGAGGAACTCGAAGATTTCGACATGACGTCTGGCTTCTTCGACATCGATTCCCCAAGTGTAGAGGCCGTGACCCGCCAGCAGGAACCCGTGGAAGGGCGGCCGGGGGGCAGGGGTGAAGTCCGCCGAGGCGATCCTGTCGGCCACCTCCACCGCCAACGCCCGCATGTCCTGACTGTTGGCGAAGATGGGGACCGCCTCGAACGTTTCGTGGGTGCGGATGCCGGAAAGGCCCTTGAGCATCTCGTAGCCTTCCAGTCGCAGGCTGCCATGCGGCCGGTCGGAGAGTGACAGCACGGTGGCCCACGGAGAATGCGTGTGGAGAACCGCCCCAACGGATGGGACGCGCGAGGCGACCAGGCAGTGCAGGAGTGTCTCGGCGCTCGACGAGGGAGCGTGGCGATCGATCGGGCGGCCATCTGAATCGACGCGAACGAAGTCGTCGGGGCCGAGTGAGGACTTATCGCGTCCACTGGCGGTGATCAGCAATTCAAGCGGGTCGCGAGAGGCCACGATGCTGTAATTGCTGCTCGTTCCGAGTGACCAGCCACGGGAATGGAATTCGCGGCCGATCTGGCGGAGTCGGTCGGTCGCCGCATCGACGTCGAAGGGAGCGGTTGCGGGCATTCGTGAACCTCGGTCGCGAGAATGTACCACCCGCCCGTTTGCGCGGCGAGCGGGCGTTTCAGAGATAAGGGGAGAACAGTCGGGCGATGCCATCCCGCAGACGTACCGGCAGCGATCGTCCGTCGACCTCCTGCAGCGTTCGTCGGCTCGAGATCGCGATCGTGCGGGTGAGATGGTCGTCCAGGCTGGACGCCAATCCTGCGTCGTACACCTCGAGATTGAACTCGAAGTTCAGTCGCATGCTTCGGTCGTCCCAGTTGCCGCTGCCCACCATCGCCCACGAGCGGTCCACGACC
>JBJTBB010000348.1:0-8121 GCA_046091125.1 Planctomycetaceae bacterium | reverse complement strand
CTATCGCTTGCGGAAGTGCCGTTGACCGTCCTATCCTTCCAGCGCGCTCGTCTTCGGCACCGGGATTCACACGGCCGTCGAGCAGCACTACCAAGCCCTTTTGGCCGGTGATGTGCAGCCCGACGTCGAGAGGCTCATGTTCGCCTATCGCAGTGCTTGGTTGCCGCACGACCCAAACGCGATTTCGTTCGGTACCAAGGAGACGCGCGAGACCCTTGATGACCTCGCCTCACGCATGCTCACGGCGTTTCTGGCGAGCGAGTATGCAGGCGTAAATGGGCGTGTTTTGGGAGTCGAAGAAGAGATTCGCGGCATGCTGATCGAGGGCGTGCCGGATTTGTACGGGAGGGTCGATCTGCTCCGCCAGCCCGTTTGAGGACCTGCCGGCCGGATCGCAGCAGAACCCGGACCGTTCATTTTACGTATCCGCGGAGGTGATCGCTGCAGTGCTGGAGCGATGCCCGGGGGTGTTCTGGCGGCTCGTGATCGTCCTCGGTCGCCATGCCGGACTGCGGATCCCTTCGGAGGTCGCGGCGCTTACGTGGGATGACTTCGCGTGGGACACCGGTCGCCTTACCGTTCGCTCGCCGAAGACTGCGCGCCACGAAGGCCACGCCGTTCGGCTCGTGCCGATCTGCCCTGAGCTTCGAGCAATCCTGATCGACGCGTACGAGCAGGCAGCGGAGGGTGACACGCTGATCCTGCCGCGGATGCTGACGGGAGCGTCCAATCTCCGCACGACCTTCACGAAAATCATCACACGGTCCGGGCACAAGCCGTGGCCGCGATTGTTCCAAAACCTGCGGGCATCCTGCGCGACCGACTGGGTGGAGAAGTATCCCAACCATGTCGTCGCCAAATGGCTCGGTCACTCACCGATGATCGCTGCCACCCACTACCTCCAGACACGCGAACACCACTTTGAGGATGTCGTGAACGGCGGGGGGAACGGCCAACTCGGCGGTACGAAAAAGAGTGTGCACATTTGTGTGCAGTCAAAAGCCGCTGCTACCAGCAGCGACTCGCACAAAGTGCCGAAACGCGGCCGAAAACACGTGATCGTGCGAAACGCTGCGAATCACGGCAGCCCGCTGCTAACCAACCTAATGGGCGAAGAGGGACTCGAACCCCCGACCCCCTCGGTGTAAACGAGGTGCTCTAACCAACTGAGCTATTCGCCCATACGACCGACGCAGTACTGGCCCGCTGGCGTCGTCAGCGTGTCGTATATTCCGTGGCGGGCGACTCGTGTGCAAGGCCGAATCGATCGAGAGCTCACGGCTATCCGCGAAAAGTAGAAACCATGAATGATGCATCGTCTATCCGGCTGTTGGCGATAGGGTCTCCGGGAACCCAGGCGGCTGCGGTGTTTTTCCCACAGCGTGGATGCACGTGCGTCTCAGCGACGCTGGAAGGATCCGCCGGGCCCATTTCAGTCGTCTGGGCGCCGGATGATTTCACGCAGCCCGCCGGACGCCCGACGTCCGGCGGCATTCCTATTCTCGCTCCATATCCGGGAAGACTGGCTTCGACGACGATCGAATTCGAGGGTCGTCAGTACGAACTCGAGCCGAGGGACACGTTTGGCCGTCCGATGCATGGTTTCGCGCACGATCGGCCGTGGAGGCTCTTGAGCCGGTCCGTGGATCGATTCACCGCCGAGTTCGTGCTCTCGCGGGATGCTCCTGAACGGCTCGACCGCTGGCCGGCGGACTTCCGTCTCTCGGCCACGTGGTGTATCAGCCGTGAGAGTCTCTCCTGCACGCTCGAACTCGAGGCTCTCGGCCGTATGCCAGCGGGCCTCGGGCTGCATCCCTATCTCCCTCTCCCGATCCGTTCGGGCATGGATCGAGAACTCTGCGAATTGGAGATTCCAGCCACACGCTGGCAGCCCCAGAAAGACATGCTTCCATCCGGTGCGCTCGAGTCTGTGCCCCGGCGGGTCGACTTTCCCGGACGGACGACTCTCGCAGACATGGTGTTCGACGACGTTTTTACTGGTCTCACTTTCGTTGGAAAGGGGGCGGAGTCACATGCCACCGCAATACTCGTCGACCCCTCGGGCGACGCCCTTCTTGTCGAATGGACGGAACTCTTTTCAGCCTGCGTGCTCTTCACGCCGCCGCACCGCCAGGCCGTCTGCATCGAGCCCTACTCCTGCTTGCCTGGAGCGGGGGCCTTCGACGAGAGGAAGGGCTGGCGCATTCTCGAGCCAACCGAGACGCTCAACGGCACAATGACGCTTCGCCTGAAGGAGTGCGTCTACAGCGACACCACTCCTCTCGCCTCCGGATGAAGCAATCGATCCGCTCATAAAGCCATCGAAGAACGGATCTGCGGGAGATGTGCCTCTGGATCAAGCACGAGCTGATCCGTCGGCCCAGTACCCGTCCTATCGTGTCTCGAATGCCGAGAAACCTATGGATTCCCGGGGGTGCCTTTCATCGGGCCAATCGTGCCTTCGTTATTCTTCAGGATCTCGTTGGCTTCCGACGGGGACGGCTGCACGGTGTCCTGCCGTGAACATCCGTTGCAGGACACCACCGTCATCGCAAGTAGGACAGCGGACAACCGAGAGGTTCTCGTTGTGTAGCGGCAGCGGTACGTATTCAACTTCAACATTGATTGCCCCCAATTGATTGATCGCTAAAAGTCGCTGCCGATCACGGCACCATCGTCAGGCGTAAAGGCATTCTGCCAGGATGGCTGACTGACGCCGCCACTGACCGCCTTCGTCGATCCGTCCAACATGACGACGAGACACACTGCATGAGCCGATGAGGCACGGGAACGATCACATAGGCTCGGGTTCGTCATCTGTGTCATCGGAATCTGGTTCCAGTTATTGCCCTGCCCGCCCTGCCCGCCATTGGCGAACGTCGGACCCCAATCGTGGGCACTCCACCACCAATTTCCGCCAGGCCAGAACAATAGCGTGCCACCGTTGGTGATCGTCGCGCTGCCATCGCGGGTATTGCATGTGGCGATTCTTTCGGCGAAGGCGATCGTTTTGCTCGTGCCGTCTGAAGCGATTCCCATGTCACCGCCGCTGTCACTGTCGGGGAAACCACTCGCCCCGATGTAGGTCACGGTCCACCTTTGGCCGAACAGTCTGTAGTTAGCGGCATAATTGCATGCTGACCATGAATTGACCTGGTTTTGTGGATATCCATTGGAGACGGTGGCATCGGAGGGGCATATGAAGCCCCTGACGACCTTTGATCGCACGGTACTCGACGGGGAGCCGGGGAAGGGCGCATCCCATCCCCACGGGCCCGTCGGGTTCATTCCGGTCCATGGGGTCGTGCCGGCGAGAAAAATGCCTTGTTCCTCCATGTATCCGGTCAAGATCAAGTTGATGTTGTAACCGGTGGATGTGGACGGACTCGGCCCCGGGTTCGACTTGCTGAAGGGGCAACGCATCGCTCCCGGCAAGACCTTTTTCGCATCGTGAAAGTTTTGGAGGGCGAGGCCGATCTGCTTCAGATTGTTCGTACAGGCGCTTCGTCGTGCGGACTCCCGGGCAGCCTGGACCGCAGGCAGCAAAAGCCCCACCAGCACGCCGATGATCGCGATCACGACGAGCAATTCGACGAGCGTGAAGCCGAGCCTTGGAGGCACAACAGACCGATTTCGCATCGAATGGGATAATCGCATAAAACCTCCCAAGTTCTTAGTTCCCCGACCCCTCACCATCTTATAACGGACTTGAACGAGGTTGCAACCGCAAATTTTCTGACCGGGTTGTTCGACACTCGACGCCCGCGATAATCTTTGAAGATTCTTCGAGGAGAGGTGAACATGTCTGTTTTGCGTGGTGGGATCGTTGGGGATGCTGGACGGTCACGGGCATTGTTCGCGCGCATGGCCTTCACGCTCGTCGAATTGCTCGTCGTGATCGCGATCATCGGAACACTTGTCGGGCTTCTGCTGCCTGCCGTCCAATCGGCTCGTGAAGCTGGGCGTCGAGCTTCGTGCGTGAACAAGATGAAACAACTGGGCTTGGCGACCCACAATTTTCACGACGCCTCCCGGAAACTACCCCCCGCGTACGGCACCTCTTCGGTGACTGGAGGGGCGACCACGTTCGCACCGTTTCTTTTTCATGTGCTGCCGTTCATCGAGCGTCAGGACATCATCGACGCTTCCAAGGGGGACATTGCAGCCACCGCCTTTACGAGCGGTTCGGCGAGCACATCCGCCAGAGCCCTGATCCTGCAGGAGTTTCTCTGCCCGTCTGCCACTGAAAACGACTCCAACCGATGGGATGCCAACTATGCACTTGGCAACTACGGCTGGAATCATCAGGCCTTCGGGCCGGTCGATGCCGCTCGTAACCCATCGCCCCTTCCCGGCACGAATGCCGAATGGCCAAGTCTTGGTGAGATGAAGGCGTGGCGGGATGGCACGACGGCGCAGATCACGCTTGGCGAAAAATATGGCAAATGTGCCAGTGACGGTTCACTCTGGGGGCACGGTAACTGGAACGAGTCCCGGATGGCCCACTTTGGAGGCACGAACCGAACCCGGTTCATTGCAGCCCCGCTTCGGTCCGACTGCAGCCCGCTCCTGCCCGCCAGTCCACACCCAGGTGGAATGAACACCGGCAAGGGTGATGGATCCGTCTCATTTTTGTCGGAGTCGATCGATCAAGTGCTCTGGGAGCAGGCGCTGTATCCCAATGACGGGAATGCTCCCAAGTTCTGATCCTTCCATCGATTCGGAAAGTGTTCGATGAGCATAAAACCATGTCTTCCGTACGGGTTCACCGCGGGAATGCTCGCGTCGGCGTTGCTGATTGCGGGGTGCGGAAGTGGTAAGGAGCCGGGAGAGAAGATCAGTGGGCGAGTTCAGCTCGGTAAGAAGGCCGTGCCGTCCGGAACGGTGTCATTCATCGCCGATGGAAAAGGCGGCTCGGTCGCCGCGACGCAGATCACCAACGGTCGGTACTCACTTGAGGTCCCGAAGGGGTCATATCGGATCACCGTGACCACTCCGGCGAAGGCGGGTTCGCCACCTGAAGGCACTCCAGACTCGCAAAATCTGAAGAAGACCAAAACCATCGAGATTCCGGCGAGGTATGGCGACTTCGGCAATTCTGGTCTGTCGTTGGTCGTGAAAAAGGGCCCACAGTCTCACGACATCGCGCTCAAGCCCGATCCTCCACCTCCACCTCCACCCGCTCCCGCGGAAGCAAAGCCCGCCGTGGATGGGCAGCCCCCGTCGGAAGGGAAGCCAGCGGACGCTGCCACACCGAACCCTGCCAAGCCCGCTACTGACGAATCACGGCCAAACACAGGTTTGGAAGAAAAGCCGAAGTCGCCATCGTCGGAATCGGGGAACTGATCGGACACATGCCTTCAGGGCTTCGCCGGAGGGGTGATGACCCGGATGCCCAGGTCTCCAAGCTGTTTGGCTTCGACCGTTCCTGGCGCACCCGTCATCAGATCGCACGCGCTTTGCGTCTTCGCTAAGGCGATCTAGTCGCGAATCGAATCCAGGCCCCCGAAGAGCATCACCCAGCGATCGATTCCCAATGCGATGCCCCCGTGAGGTGGAGCACCCGATCGTAGGGCATCAAGCAGAAAACCAAAGCGTTCCCTCGCCGTTTCCGGCGAAATTCCCAAGAGCGAGAAGACCTTCTCCTGAATGCGACTGTCGTGAATTCGGATGGTGCCTCCCCCCGCCTCGGATCCGTTGATGACCAGATCGTAGGCGACCGCGCGGCATGCAGCGGGGTCTGTCTCCAGACGGGCGAGATCGCCGGGCCGCGGGGCGGTGAATGGGTGATGCATCGAGGCCCAGCCACCGGTTTCGTCGTCTTTGGCGAACATCGGAAAATCGACGATCCAGGAAAAGTGCATCGAGCCCGATGCGTACAGATTGAGGACCGCGCCGAGTCTTTTGCGGAGCGTGTGAAGCGCCTTGCAGGAGACCTCGAAGTTGTCCGCCACCAGGAGAAGCAGATCCCCAGGGGCGCCCCCAAGCCTGTCAATGATCCTCGCCCCCGTGCCGTCGACGAGGTTCTTGGCGATCGGACCGGAGAGCTCGCCTGAAGGCTCGACCTTCAGCCACACGAGACCCTTCGCGCCGGCCTCGACCGCAAGTGCCGTGAGATCGTCGAGTTCTTTCCGTGAGAAACGGGAGGCCGCTTCTGGCACGCGGATGCCTCGGACACGCGCACCGGATTCCGCAGCCGTGCGAAAGACTCGGAATTCACTCGCGGCCGCGAGCGTCGTGCAGTCGATGATCTCCAGGCCGTACCGGAGATCGGGAGCATCGTGCCCGAATCGCTCCATCGCCTCGTCCCACGAGAGCCGTGGCAGGGGAAGGGGGACCTCGATTCCAAGGATTTCCTTCGCCGTCCGTTGCACGAGCCCGTCGATGATGCCCATCACGTCGTCTGCCTCGACGAACGACATCTCAACGTCGAGTTGCGTGAACTCCGGCTGTCGGTCCGCGCGGAGATCCTCGTCCCTGAAGCATCGTGCGACCTGCACGTAGCGGTCGAGGCCGGCGATCATCAGCAGCTGCTTGTAGAGCTGTGGCGATTGCGGAAGAGCGAAGAATGACCCGTGAGAAAGTCTCGCCGGAACGAGATAGTCGCGAGCGCCCTCAGGTGTGCTGCGGCCGAGCATCGGCGTCTCGACGTCGACGAACCCGTGCTCGTCGAACCAGTCTCGCATGATCTTCACGATCCGGTGCCGCAGAAGAAGATTCTCCTGCATGGCTGCCCTGCGCAGATCAAGCCATCGCTTGGCGAGGCGAATCTCCTCGCCGGGAAGCTCCGAAGCTCCGGGCTGAAAGACCGGTGTCTCGGCCTCGCTCTGTACGTCGATGGATTCCGCGAGGATTTCGATCTCGCCGGTCGGAAGTTTGGGATTGATCGTGCCCTCCGGCCGAGGGCTTACCGTTCCTGCGACGATCACGACCCACTCAGGACGTGCCCGCCGGGCGGTCGAGAGACAGGCGAGGGGACTTTCCGGGCCGGCCACGATCTGCGTCCGACCGTACCGATCCCTGAGATCGATGAAGATCACTCCCTTGTGGTCACGGACACGATCGACCCAGCCTCCGAGCACGACTCGCCCGCCGCAGTGGCTCCTTCTCAGTTCCCCGCAGGTGTGTGTTCGCAGCACGGTCGACCACCTTTCAATCAATGCGTCCCATCACGATCGCAAGGATCGTCATGACGATGGCAATGCCCACTGCGACGCCGCCGCCGATCGCGAGTTCGAGGAATTGGGCAAACAGCGATGCCAACAAAAGGCCCCCTCCCAAGACCGACAGTCCCAGTGCGGACCAGGAGAGCACCTTGACGACCATGGTTGAGAAGCAGGCTGGGGTGAGGAAAGGGATGGAAGGCGATTTCAGCGGGCTCTCTGCGGAGCCACATCGGACGCGAGCCGTGAGCCGCCAGCAGGTTCACTGCCGAAGGGGAACTCGAGTTGTCCGTCGGGTTCACTCGAGAGTTCGCGAAACAAAAGGCTCGGCTGAATGTCGCGATTGTGCTGGTATTTGTCGCTCGAATACTCGGTGATGTCGCCCGCGATCTGATGAAAGAAAATCTGGCAGATCGGCACGCCGGGATAAATCTTCACCGGCTGAACCGCGAACATCTCCAAAGTCCAGTATCCGCAGAATCCAACGTCTCCAAAGCCTGCGGTGACATGCACAAAGAGGCCCAGACGACCGACGGAACTCCGGCCCTCGATCATCGGCACGAGGTTGTGCGTCTCCGTTCGCTCCACGGTTCGGCCCAGATAGAGTTGGTTGGGAGTGAGGACCAGCCCTTCTTCGGGAATCGTGATTCGCTCCACCCGGTTACTTTTCCTCATGTCCAGCACAACCTCCTCGTAGACGAGCAGTTCGTCGTGGAGGGAAAGGTTGTAGCTGTTGGGATTCAGTCGCGACTCGTCGAACGGCGAGATGACGATGTTCGTGCCAAGGTGCCGTTTGATCTCATTGCCGGAGAGGATCATTCAGGCGACTCCCAAAGGGCGAGGGTTGGAAAGACAGAAGTGTAAGGGGCGAAGCCCGAACCGTCACGAAGGCTTCTTTCCACGGCCGCGGGAAGAAGCTGCCATTGGCTGGACGCCGACCTGCGGGCACGCCCGCAGG
>JBJTBB010000347.1:0-3616 GCA_046091125.1 Planctomycetaceae bacterium | reverse complement strand
GGCGGAGGCCGTTCCGCCGTCATCGGGCGCATTCGTCGAGCGCGACCCAACGAACCATGGGACGAGAGGACCACCCGCCACGACGGCCGGCAACGGGCAAGACATGCCTCGAAATCGAGCCGAGCTCGATCTCGCACCGGCGGAGGAGTCGCTCACTCCGGCGGAACGAGCCCTGCTCGACCATGTTCGACGACATGGACGAGCCGCCGAAGTGATCTGCAGCGTGAGGCCTTCGGATCAGCCGCAGGCCGCAAGCGAGGTGTTCGTGCTAAAAAGTGCCCTCGACGAAAAGGCGACGGACCCTGGGGGGGCCGACGATCTCGCGGCGTCGGACGCGTCGAGATGAGGCAGTACCTGTTGAGGCATGGCCAGAGCGTTTCCAACCGCGAAGGTCGTGTCCAGGGTCAACTCGACGTTCCTCTGTCGGTCATCGGTGAGTCGCAGGCGGATGCCACCGCCTGGCGACTCGTCGAGTGCCGCGAAACGATGGGGATCGAGGAGATCTGGTCGAGCCCGCTGGCCAGGGCGAGGGGAACGGCCGAGCGAGTCGCAGGTGCCCTCGGATTGCCCGTACACTTCGACGACCGGCTCAAGGAACTGCATGCGGGTATTTTTCAGGGCCGACTGTGGAAGGATCTCGATCAACTCTTTCCGGATGAGATGGCACGTTGGCGCGCGGGGGACCATGCCTACGCGATTCCTGAGGGGGAATCGCGTCTTCAGCTGGCTATGCGGGGACGGGACGTCCTTCATGAACTGTCGACGCGACCCGTGCAGGGACTGCTCGTCGTGGCCCATGGTGGTGTCCTCACGGCTGCAATCCGTCTGCTCGTGGATGTTAAAGGCCATCAATCGCTCGAGGGTGGGCAGCTTCCTCCGATGGCGAACACCGCCCTGAGTCTCCTCGAATGGCCCGGCCCATCACTGGTGTCGTTTAACGATGTCTCGCATCTTCATCCCGAGATCGTTACCGAGCAGCGGCAGGAGAGACTCGCGGAACTGTGACACCCTCTTTTGTGTCATACTGCGAGGACGGGAGACGGCATGACGAATCGTCGACGGGTGACGACCATCGTCTCGTTTGTCATCGTGGCGGTTGGCCTCGGGCGTGCGCCCGCCGAAGAGTTCTCGGGAGAGCGGGCTTTTGCGCATCTCGAAGCCCTTTGTGCGATCGGTCCGCGTCCGAGCGGATCGGAGGGGATGACGCGTCAGCGGCGACTCTTGAGCGATCATTTTCGCGGACTGGGGGGCGCGGTGACGTCTCAGGCCTTCCAGATTCGGGACCGTCGCAGCGGCGAGCCGGTTCGCATGGAGAACCTGATCGTCACCTGGCATCCCGATCGAAAGGAGCGGGTGTTACTGGCGGCCCACTATGACACGCGTCCCTGGCCCGACCGAGATCCGAAGGAGCCTCGTGGGCGATTCGTGGGGGCCAACGACGGCGCGAGTGGCACCGCGGTACTCATGGAGATGTCGAGATCGATGTCGTCACTCGAGGGGCCCTTGGGGGTCGATTTCGTGCTCTTCGATGCCGAGGAATATGTGTTCGCGCCGCGGGAACCCTACTGCCTCGGCTCGAACTGGTTCGCCCAACGATACGTCCAGGATCCGCCGTCGCACAGGTATCGCTGCGGAGTTGTGTTGGACATGGTCGGTGATCGGAGCCTGCAGATTTTTCAGGAACGGCACAGTGCGAGTTGGCCCGACACGCGGTGGGTCGTGGATTCCATCTGGGAAACCGCCGCTCGCCTTGAGGTCAGGCAGTTCGTGCCTCGGCCGTTGCACACGGTCGAAGACGACCACGTTCCGCTTCGGATGATCGCCAGGATTCCGACTTGTGATGTGATCGACTTCGACTACCCGCATTGGCACACCACGCAGGATCTCCCGGACAAGTGTTCGGCGGAATCACTCGAGGCAGTCGGGCGGGTGATGCTCGAGTGGCTGCGTTCGCTTGAATGAATGTCGGTGCCGGCGGCTCTTCCATGGCTTCAGCCGAATTCGTCGACGTGTCCGGGGGCGTGCCCATCGTGGTCCCGGAGTTGGGGATCAGGGACACGGAACTGGTCGTATCCCTCTGGCTCGTGTCCCTCGGGGAACGAGTGGCGGCTGGTGACCGAGTGCTGGAACTGCTCGCGGGATCCACCACGATCGATCTCGAGGCGCCTGTAGCGGGCAGGCTCGTTCGGCAGCGGGTCGACGAGGATGACCCGGTCCGGGTGGGAGACGTCATCGGTGAAATCGATCCGGTGCAAACGGCATGAGCATCTGGTCTCTGGCGATCCTTGGAGCGGTCGCGCTGGCGGCAGCCCAGCCCCCGCTCGACATCTGGCCGCTGGCTTGGATCGCTCCCATTCCCTGGCTTCTGATCGTCAGGCGTGAGCGCGTCGCCGGTCGGCTGCTTGTACCGATGGGATCGGCGGGACTGCTGTATTGGATGCTCGTCCTGCATTGGCTGCGTTTGCCGCATCCGGCGACTGCCATCGGTTGGGTGCTCTTGTCGATCTACCTCGCGGCCTATCCCGTACTGTTCATCGTTGCGTCCCGCCGACTCATTCATACGCACCGTCTCCCCCTGCTGGCAGCCGCGCCACCAGTGTGGATCGGGCTCGAGCACGCGAGGGGCACGCTCCTGGGGGGCTTCACCATGGGATCGCTCGCCCACACGCAGTGGCGCTGGGTGGAAGTGCTGCAGACGGCTGATCTGTTCGGCGAGGCAGGCACCAGCGGACTCGTGGTGGCTGTAGCTGCGGGCATCACCGAGGCACTGGTGGCACTTTGGTCTGTTCACCGGGCCGCAGGTCGCCGTCTGTTTCAGCCGGTGATCGCGGCGAGCATGCTGGTGGCGGGCATTCTCTACGGACGCTTTCGATTGGACGAGGCGAGGCGGCTGCCCCCGGTCGAACCGCTTGCGGTGATGCTGGTGCAGGGGTCGATCGACACGCAACTCAAACAGGATCCGAACGCGGCTGCCGACATTGCACGACACTACGACGCCCTCACCGTGTCCGGACTCGATGCTGCCGCCAAGAAGCCCGACCTGATCGTCTGGCCGGAGACGATGTGGCGGTGGGGCTTGCTCGAAATCGATCCTCGCGAGCGACTGCCGGAGGACGTCGTGCAGGAAGTGATCGGGCCCGACGAGATGGGTGGTGACATCACCCGACGCCAGGAGGCGGCCCGGACGCGACTCGAGGAGCAGAGACGAGAGGCATTGGCGGCCTATGCGCGGCGGTACGGCACCGTCTGGGTGGTGGGTCTCGACCGACAGGGTCTCACGCCCGATGCACCTTCGGGCGCGAGGTCTTTCAATTCGGCTCTTTTTCTCGATGCCGAAGGGCGTGAACTCGGTCGATATGACAAGATGTTTCCAGTGCTGTTTGGCGAATACGTCCCCTTGGGGGAACGGCTGCCGTGGCTCTATCGGTTGACTCCCTTGCCGGGCGGACTGACCACAGGTCAGAATCCGGTCGCCGTGCGGGTCGCGGAAAGAGCGATCGCCGCGACCATCTGCTACGAGACCACGCTGCCGCAGGGCATCCGCATGATGATGCGGGACCTCCAAGCGGAGGGCCGTCGTCCGGACGTCATCGTCAATCTCACGAATGACGGCTGG
>JBJTBB010000346.1:0-2811 GCA_046091125.1 Planctomycetaceae bacterium | reverse complement strand
GCCGCAGCCGGAACGCCCTCGTTGACGACGCTGTCCGCGCTCACCGTTTGGCTGCGCATCGCCCCTCCGCGGGGCGTCATTTCCTCCTCGGGCGACCTCTCCCATGTAGCCGGCACGCAGCGGCTCGTCGTCTCCGGATTCCCTGGTAAGGTGACTCCCGACAGTGCCTTCGGATGGCTGGGAAAGATCATTTGGGGCGACGGGCTCGCCGGTGGATGAACGTCCACGGCGCCTTTGGCCACCCCTTCGTCCACGACGGCGACGCCTCCGCGGTGCGCCGTCTCCGGCTTCGGAACCGTCGGGCTGCGCGTCGAATCGGGGGGGGGCATCAGCCTCCAAACCTTCGTCGCCCGATTCCTCCGATCGGTCGGCAGGCCTACGACGGTATTCCGGGGCCCGAGCGTCGTTGAGAGAATCTCTCGTGTCGATCGAGCGTTCGCCGGAGCGTTCGGGCTTTTCGTCGAGCGCGTGTATGTCGTCGAGAAGAGACTCCGGTGAGAAGGAGGCGGACATATCCGACTCGGCGTCAGCCCGGAGATTGTCCGACCGCTCTGCCCCACGGCGGCGTCGTCGTCTGCCACCCCGCCGACCCCGTCTTCGTCCCTCGGAATCGCCGTCGGCCGGAGGTTGCCCTTCGGTGCCGCGACCATCATTGGTCACCGGGACGCGATCGGTTCCTTCGGAGCGGCGGCCGTCAGGCGCCCGTCGTGAACCGCCATCGCGGTGCGAGCGATCGTCGCCGCTGCTCCTCGACGGACGGCCGGACCGGGGCGGCTGCTCGCCCGACGAATTCGATTCCTGTGGCCGTCGGCCGCTGGGTCGACGACATGTGAAGGCATCCTCGTCAACCGGTCCGCCATCGATCGGCGCCGCACCGCGGCTGTCCGAGTTCGCTTCCGCCGCTGGAGCGGCCGGCGGCCGCGGTCGATCGACCTGCGGTCGCGAAGCGGGGGGCTCGACATCGGGTTCCAGGCCGAGGTCCGTGGCCAGCGACGACCAGCTGGCCGGCGGTTTCTTTCCGCCCTCCGGACCATCGGTGCTGGCGGCGGGTGTCGGGTTGGTCGCGCGGGGCCTCACGGCAGGGACTGACGGCGGCGATGCCGGAGCGGGGCGGCTCGACGCATCGCCGGAATCTCCCGGCAGTCCGAGTGAGTCGGCAAGGGATGACCAGGGGTCGTGCGGTTCAGACGGGCTCATGCGGTGCTCGTGGGGGTCAGGCGGGTGCCGCTCCTGAGGACACGTATCGCGAGCGACGTTCTGGCAGCATACCACCAGCGCAGCCCCACGGGCAGCACGAGCTGCCTCGTTCGGCCCATTCGCGGGCGTCCATTTCTCGCGACGGCCAGGGCCCGAATGAAACCGCGAATCGGCTGAGCCGTCCCCGAACGATCCGCGAGGGGGCTCAAGGATCCAGCGTGAGCCCCTCGATGCTGCGAATCATCGTGCCGTTGTCGGCGACGTCAAACAACGGCCGGTAGGGGCTCGCCAGGCTTCGGCGCGATCGGCAGCCCGGATAGAAGACGACATTCGCCGATATGTTCCACGCGGCTTCGGTGAACGAGACGCTGTCTCCGCCGAAGGAGAAGTTCGTGGAACTCTTCGGAATCAGATAGGCGAACGTTCCCTCGAGTGCGAGCGACCGTGTCATCGGTGCCCTCACGAGTGTGCCAAGGTAGCCGTCGCCGTTCTCGCTCGCGCCACCCCAGACCTTCCACTCGTTCGCATCCCCGAACTGCAGGCGGTAGAAGCCATTGAACAGCTCGTAGGTGGTCGCTTGCCCCGAGAGCCGACGGCCGCTGAAGGGAACGCTGTCGTACTGGAAGGCTCCCCAGAAACCGATCTCGTGCACGTTCCACACGTAGCTAATCTCCGCACGAATCTGCGCCACGTCGACGTTGTCGATCCAATCGTCCTGGAGGTAGTCCCAGGCCGCACCGAACTGCAATCCACGGCCCTCGAAGGCCCGCGTGAAAAAGCCGGTCGTCAGGAAGAACTGGTCGCGGCCAGACGATCCGTAGCTCCCCACGTCTCCGATGGACACCGTCGTCCGCTGGAAGTTGGTCTGCACTCCCCGAACGCCGAGTTGCCACCCGATCCCGAAGGCGTTCCAGAAGGGCATGGCCCAGTTGAGGTATTCGTTGGTGCCGTAGTTGCCAAACAGCCCGAGGTCCGCCGGCGTCTGAAAGGCGGTGACACCGGCGCTTGCGGTGAGATCACGGTGCCACTTCCAGCCATAGTAGGGCTGGCCGAATTGCCGCAGGAAGGCGCAGAAGCGACCGGACGGCGCCATGCATGGCAGGAAGCCGCATTCCTCGTCGCAGCATTCGTCCATGCCACATGTGCCACAGGCCGCGGACGGGTAGCCGCCCATCCACATCCCCTCAGACGCCATCGGCGACTCGATCACCATGGATGGACCATGGTCTTCCACCGCGGTCTGGTGATCGAAACGAGGGTCAAATTGACCCATGTCCTGGCCGAGGCCCGACGCATCGAGACCTTCATTCCCTGCGGGCATGCGTGGGAGCTGCGGCGCCGACGGCGCGAACGGTTCTCCACCTGCTCCGGGTGCTGGGATCGCGTCTGACGCGGGAGCGGCATCGGACTTCGCCATCACCGATGGCAGTCCGTCAGCGTTGACGGCGACCCGGGTGCCTCGCTGCTGCATGGTCGGGCGATAGACGGGGGCGTTGGAGAGGTTGCGACGATCCGCATTCAGTCCCGCGGGCTCCGATCGGTTGATGTCTCCCTGTGGCGCCCGCCGGCCGACGACGTTGGGCACGATCGCAGGAAACTGTGGAAGGGTCAGGC
>JBJTBB010000345.1:0-6617 GCA_046091125.1 Planctomycetaceae bacterium | reverse complement strand
AGGAGATAGCGTCCCCAGATGGTGCGATTGAGGAACACGGCGGCCACGACGGCGATCGCCAGAAAGACCAGGGTGGTGGCCGGCAGTTCGAATCCTCCTTCTCCGAAGATTGGAAAACGGGCCGTGGCCAGTGAGCGCAGTCCCTTGTAGGCCGTCCCGAATCCCTGGGACTGGTCCTGTGTGAGGCCACGGGCCACCCCCCTGTAAATCAAGAGACCGCAGAGCGTGACGACGAAGGGCTGCAATCCCAGCCGGGTGATGAGCAAGCCGTGAACAAGTCCGATCACGACGCCGAGGGCCAGCACGAATGAAACGGCGGCCGGCACATTCCAGGCGTGTTCCACGAGCAGCCAGGGCAGCAGCACACCCACGAGGCAGACCACCGAGCCGATCGACAGGTCGATTCCGCCGGTGATGATCACAAACGCGACGCCGATCGAAAGGATTCCGAAGAGCGCCGTGCGATGGACGATGTTCTCGAGGTTACCGACCTTCAGGAAATTGTCACTCGACACCGCCGTGTAGCAGCACACCGCGAACAGCAGGCCGATGATGCCGAGGATCTTCGGCGAAACGATCCCCCTTGCGATCCGCAGACACGCTTCCCGGCTCCGGACGTTCATGCCGATAGTCTCCCGGTTTCGCCAGCGGCAAGCCGCATCACGTTCTCCTCGGTCAACGCCCGGTCCGGAAGGCGATCCGTCCATGCCTGCCGCCCATCCAAGCGATCATCTCGCTGCCCTTCCGCTCGGGACAGGACACCGGCGAGGCGGCCTTCGTGCATGACGACCGCCCTGTCGGAAAGCGACAGCACCTCCTCCATTTCGCTCGATACGAACAGGACGGCAGTGCCGGAGCCGGCAAGCCGGTGCAAGAGATCGTAGATCTCGGCCTTCGCGCCGACATCGATGCCGCGGGTTGGTTCGTCGAGCAGGAGAACACGTGGCCGCATGGCAAGCCACTTGCCGAGCACCACTTTCTGCTGGTTCCCCCCCGAGAGAAACTGTACGACCTGGCGATCGCCGGGCGTCTTGATGCCGAGCTCGCGGATCGATTCCGCCGCCAACTGCCGCTCCCAGGTGCCGTCGATGAAACCCGCCCGGCTCGATCGCCTGATCGCCGCCAGAGACAGGTTCTCTCGCACCGCGAGTTCGAGGATGAGACCGCACGTCTTTCGATCCTCGGGAACCAGCGCGAGTCGCGCATGGATCGCATCGACGGGCGACCGAAGAAAAACCCTCCGTCCGTCCACCTCCACTGAGCCGGCAACGGGCGGGGTGATGCCGAACAACGTTTCAATGAACTCCGTGCGACCGGCTCCGACGAGTCCCGCGATACCCACGATCTCCCCCGATCGCACCTCGAGATCGATGGCTTCGGACGGATGGGCCATCGTTCGCAGCCCCCGCACGGCGAGGGCGACTTCACCAGGCGGATGGGATGGCCGCCGGGCGAGGCGGTCGATGTCTCGCCCGACCATCATCCGAATCATCCTGTCGTGGTCGATCTCTCCACGGTTCGTGATGTCGCCGGCATTCCGACCATCCCGAAGCACGGTCACGCGATCGGCGAGCCGCTTGACCTCCCCGAGGCGATGGGAGATCCAGATCACGGCTACTCCCCGGCGACGGAGTTCGTCGACGACCCCGAAGAGCGTCTCGGTTTCCCGGGTGGAGAGAGAACTCGTTGGCTCGTCCATGATCAACAATCGGCAATTGGTGGACAACGCTTTGGCGATCTCCACCAGTTGCTTCCGACCGATCGGAAGGCCCGCCAGCGGCGTGTCGGACGGGAGATCGAGGCCCACCATCCGCAGCCACTTCTCCGATTCGCGCAGCATGCAGTGACGCCGCAGCCACCCGACGAACCGTGGCTCACGACCCAGGAAGATGTTGCCGGCAAGGTCGAGATTGTCGCAGAGGTTGAGTTCCTGATGGATCAGCGAGATACCCTGCCGAAGTGCATCCTCAACGCCGCGGAACGACACCGGCCGCCCATCCACGAGAATGTCCCCCTCGTCGGGCGACTGGACGCCCGCGAGGATCTTCAGGAGGGTCGATTTCCCGGCGCCGTTTTCGCCGACAAGCGCGAGCACCTCACCCGCTCGCACGTGGAGCGACACGCCGTCGAGCGCGCGCACTCCAGGAAACCGCTTGCCGATCCCTCGGGCCTCGACGAGCGGAGCCAAATCCATCGAGCCCCCCCTCGACGACGTCTGATTCACGGCGACGGCCGCTCGAGTCGGCCTGCCCGTTCGAGAGCCTCGAGAATCAGAGGCGGGTTGTATTCGAAGAGCCCGACCATCGCCGCGACGTCGGGATGCCTCAGGAGGGCATCCTCGGCATTGGCCTTGGCCTTGGCCCGGTCGAATTGATCGGTCATGGTGCCGAGGATTGTGTAGCGGCCGTCCTCACTGTGAAGCACGGCACCTGGGTCGTCCCGTCGAGAGGCATCCGGCTCGCGACCCAGAATGCCGTCGATGCAGCCCTGCCGCCGCCGTTGAGCGTTGTCTTGGTCGAGTCTGCCGATGAAGATCATCACCTTCCCGCCGTCCGGCAGGGCATCGCGAGTCAATTTGCCACAGACCAGCCCGGCCTCGTAGTTATCCATCCCGATGTAGAGGCGCCGGGGCGACTCCGGGGCATCGCTGTCGTGCGTGATAAGGGTGGTCGCGGCGGCGGCCTTCTCGAGGATCTCCCCCTGATTGCCGGGATTGATCGGGCTGATCGCGATCCCGTCGGTGCCTCGGGTGAGCAGATCCTCGATCTTGCGGGTCTGATCCGTGATCGACGAGGGCATGATCACCGTCGCCTTGACTCCCAGATCGGACGCGGCCTTCTCCGCTCCAGCTTTGCCAATCGTCCAGAAGTCGGCGACTCCATTCGTGATGAACGCATAGTCGGGCTTCTCGGTCGATGACGACGGTGAATCTCCCGACAACAGTTGTCGAAGTTCTTCCTTGAAGGCATCCACTGCGACGACCGTCGCACCGGCAAACTCGCCGCGGGACGCGTCTTGAAGAACGACTCGAGCCGGAATGTTGACAAAATGGGACTCCGGCACGGCCTTCTCATCGCCTCCCTTGATTGCATGGAGTGTCCGGATGCTCTCGTACCCATACTGGAATGGGTTTTGCACCACGGTCCCGACGACCGTGCCCGCGGCGATCCCTTCGAGCACAGCCTGGGCCTCGTCGAAGGCGATGACCTTGACCGTTGCGTTAGCGACTGCCGCTGAATCAGCCGCCGGCACCGCCGCGTCCGGCACAACTGGAGCCCCGGCGTCTCGAGGCGCGCAGCCGGGCACGAACGCACACCATGCGAGCAACGCGGAACCGACCGCAAAACGAGCCAGACAACCAAGTCGGGTCACGAGCATCGAAGCCTCCGGAATCCTTTTTCGGCCACCCCATCGATCACACTGAGACCCAGTGTACCGCCCTCAGACGACGCTTGAGGGGACACCCTCGGATCAGGGAGAGTCGACCTCGAAGGCACGATCCATCAGCGACGGATCCCCCTCCTTCAATCCGTAGAGAAACCATCGCACTCGCTGCTCGCTCGAGCCGTGGGTAAAGGCATCGGGAACAACGTACCCCTGGGACATCTTCTGGATGCGGTCGTCTCCGATGGCCGCCGCTGCATTGACAGCCTCTCGGATGTCCTCCTCGTCGATCACACCCGCATAGCGGGCGACATGATGGGCCCAGACCCCTGCCAAGAAGTCCGCCTGTAGTTCCATCCGCACCGAAAGCTTGTTGGATTCACTCTCGGACTTTCGGCTCCGCATCGCCTGCACCCGCTCGGCGATACCCAACCGGTTCTGCACGTGATGTCCGATTTCATGGGCGATCACGTAGGCCTGGGCAAAATCCCCTGGCGCACCGAAACGACGCTTCAGCTCCTCGTAAAAGGCGAGATCGATGTAGACCTGGCTGTCGAGCGGGCAATAGAAGGGCCCGGCAGCAGCACTCGCCAACCCGCAGGCGCTCTTCACCTGACCCGTGAAGAGGACGAGTTTCGGTGGCTTGTACGTGCGATTGAAGGATTCGGGGAAGAGTCGTGTCCAGACGTCCTCGTTGTCGGCGAGCACGACCGAGACGAATTGCTTGAGGGCGTCGTCGGCCCCCGGAGTCACGGGCTTCGCCTGGGGCCTCGCCTGCGGACCGGCGAGATCGGCCGCGATGCGTTGAGCCTGCTTTGGCTCCACGCCGAGAAACAGGAGTCCCAGCACGAGGACGAGTGACAAAAGACCTCCCCCGACCATGACGGGCGACGGTATCCCACGTCTGTCCTCGACGTTCGAACTCTGCCGCCGACCTTCCCAACGCATACTTGACAGTCCTTTCTCGTTGACACCACTTTCCCGAGAACCGGATTCTAAGTCCATCGGCCGTCTGCCGGAAGCATGCGGCGAGCCTTCGCAAGACTCGTCCAGCCCGGGTACAACTCCAGTCCTCCCCCAGCGGAAGATTCTCCGACGAATGCCCACCGGTCGCAGGCCTCCTACCGTGCGGAAAGACAAGCAGTCGAACGGCCGGCGAGCGCGAGCGCATGGGGTTCTTTCATCTGCTCGAACCGCCCGACCGAACGAGGGGCGGAATCATCGGCGGCCCGTATCCGCACCTTCGGACATGGGTCCCAAGCCAACACATCGAAGACCCATCGTGACCAACCGCTTGCTACGGGGCGACTGCCTGAATGTGCTTGGCGAAATGGCTGATGGAATGGTTCATCTGGCCTTCGCGGACCCTCCCTTCAACATCGGCTACGACTACGACTCCTACGACGATCGCCGCTCGACGGACGACTATCTCGACTGGTCTCGACGATGGATGCGCGAGGTCATCCGGGTGCTCGCCCCCGACGGCACGTTCTGGCTGGCCATCGGTGACGAATACGCCGCCGAATTGAAGGTGATGGCCACGCGTGAACTCGGTCTCTCCTGCCGAAGTTGGGTGGTCTGGTACTACACGTTCGGCGTGAATTGCCGTCAGAAATTCAGCCGCTCCCACGCGCACCTTTTTCATCTCGTGAAGAACCCCCGCCAATTCACATTCGAAGCCGAGTCGATCCGCGTGCCAAGCGCCCGTGAACTCGTCTACGGGGACAAGCGGGCGGATCCTCGCGGACGTCTTCCCGACGACACGTGGATCCTACGACCTCAGGACCTGCCTGAGGGTTTCGGTGGCGACGAGGACACCTGGTACTTCCCCCGGGTCTGCGGGACGTTTGCGGAGCGGAGTGGCTGGCACGGCTGCCAGATGCCCGAGCAACTGCTCGGACGCATCATTCGGGCCTCGAGCCGTCCCGGAGAGATCGTGCTCGACCCATTTGCAGGGAGCGGCACGACTCTCGCGGTGGCCAAGAAACTCGGACGCAGCTTCATCGGCTGTGAACTGTCGGAGTCATACGCCACCCGCATCGACGATCGGCTGGCATCGATCCGTCCCGGAGACCCGCTCGAAGGGGCCGCCGAGCCCCTCAAAAGCGCGCCCTCCACGAGCAAGGGCCGAAGACTCGTTCGTCCACGCGGGCCCCGGCGTCGCTGACGACTTCTTCGGTCTGCCGATCGCAAGGCTGGGATACGAAGAATCACCGGGCTCGTGTCGGGAGCCGGGGTTGTCTTCACACCCCGATTTCTTCGATAACCCGTCTCTGGTTCCGGGCGCCCGGAACCGATAGGGCTTTCACCGACCAAGGCGGACGATCATGAAATACGGCCTCAATCTGCTCCTCTGGACCGATCGCATGCACGACGGAATGGTCGAGGTCGTGGAGCGCATCAAGTCGCTGGGCTACGACGGCATCGAGATGCCGATCTTCGAACTCAACGAGCCTCTCTACGCGGACTGGGGCCGAAGACTCGACCGCCTCGGACTCGAGCGGACGGCTGTCACCGTGCGCGGTGCGGGAGACAACCCGATCAGCCCGTCCGCCACCGTGCGTGCGGCAGCCGTGGATGCGATGCGTCGCACACTCGACTGCTGTCACGCAGCGGGGGTGAAGGTTCTCTGCGGACCGACCCATTCGGCGATCGGTGAGTTCACGGGAAAGGGGCCCACGGAGGACGAGTTCAAGTGGGGCGTCGAGACCATGCAGAGGGTCGCCGAACATGCGGCGTCCGCGGACGTGACGATCGCCGTCGAATACCTCAATCGCTTCGAAAATTACTTCCTCACCTGCGTGGACCAGACGGTTCGCTTCGTCACGGCGGTGCATCACCCCAGGGTGAAAATGATGTACGACACTTTTCACGCCAACATCGAGGAGAAGAATCTTTCCGCCGCCATCACGGCGGCCGTGCCGCAGACGGTGCTTGTCCACATTTCTGAGAACGACCGAAGCATTCCCGGCACCGGCCACATCCACTGGGACATCACCTTCGATTCGCTGGCCGCAGCTGGCTACGACGGTTGGATGGTGGTCGAGGCGTTCGGCCTCGCTTTGCCGAACATCGCGGCAGCCACGAAGATCTGGAGGAAAATGTTCCCCTCCGAAGACAAGCTGGCGGCCGATTCTCTCGCATTCATGAAATCGCACGTCGAGAGACGCAGCGCTTGAGGCACCCGGGGGGCCCAGCGGATGGATGATCTCGAAGCCGGGCATGGTGGAAGC
>JBJTBB010000344.1:0-13807 GCA_046091125.1 Planctomycetaceae bacterium | reverse complement strand
GTGATCGGGTACGGTCCCGGGCCGCACATCACCCTCGCCGGAGACACCTTCTGGGATGCCCACAACACGTTCCTGACGGTTTTCCTGCAGGGAGGCATCTGCGCTGTCGCGCTGTTCGCTGTCACACTGATTCGGGTGGGTTTCGGCTCCTCGATACCATTTTTCCTGCTCGGTGCTCTTTCCGCAATCGGCGTCTACGTCCTCGGCGGCGACGTCCTTCGTCGCTTACCGACCTGGCTGATGGTTGTCGGAATCCTCTTTCTATCGCGGCAGGCCCGCCGGCTTCGGGCCGACGACCACGACACGCGGTCGGGCAGACTGAAGTCCGTCGCCCCCGGCGTGTCACATCGCCACAGCGCGAACGCTCCGCCGAGATCGGACGAGGATCATTCGCCCGTCGGAGGTGCCGATGGCGTTTCCGTTGCCCGTATGGTTTCTGCTTCAGCGTCAGGAAGGACGCCCGACGCCCGCAGGAGGTAGATCCGGATAGCGAGATCGAATGAATACGCCAGAGTACTTGCCATCGCCGCACCACTGATCCCATACCGCGGGATCAACGCGATGTTCGCGAGCGTATTGAGCACGAGTCCGAAGCCCGCAAGCAGCAGATTCAGCCCCGGTCGCCCCCGGGCGGCGGACTCGTTCGCCAACACGCGTGCCCCCGCCAGTGCCGCCACTCCCGGCAGCAGGATCAGAAACGCCGGCACCGCCGCCGCGAATGGCTCGCCGAAAACGAATACGATCAGGGGCCTCGCCACAATCGCGGTCAACAGCGATGCGATGATCGTGACGATCGCGACGGCGCATGCCATTACGCGAGTGACCTGCCGCTGGGCCTTCGGCCGCGATGCCATCCCGGCGAGCGTCGGAAAGAGCACGGTCGAACTTGCCTGCGAGATGGCCCCGAGGCTCTCGGCAAGCCGGACCGCCACCGCGTACAAACCGGCCATCGCACTTCCACCGAACACAATCACCAACAGAATGTCCAGCCGATAGGTCAACAGCATGAGCAGGTTGCCGGCGTGTGTCTTCCCTCCGAAAACGAGGACGTCTCGAAGGTACTCGAGCGGACGGGCTCCACATCCCGTGTGCCCCACGTGCCTCGACACGAAGACGAGCGCATAGACCGCCGCGGCAACATGGCTGGCAAAGACGACGACGAGGATCGCCTCCAGGGATGTTCGTCCCGCCAGGGCGATCACCATTGCCCCGACCACCGCCACGCCTGGCTGGATGAGCAGTGTCCGGTTATACGCATCAAAGTCGTGGAGCGCCTGGAAAAAGCTGAGCACGACGCTCGTGGTCAGCATCAGCGGGAAGGCCATGAGCGCGAACACCAGAATCATCGGGGGAACCCCCGCAAACAGTCGGTCGCCACACGCGCTGATCACGCATGCCCCTACCAGGGTTCCGAGGATCGCAATCACAATCACGCACCAACGGGAAGCCGCCCATGCGTCACGGATCGCGACCTGTCCGGAGGCGATGAAATAGACGTTGGCGCTCGCCAGCCCGCAGTTCAAGAACTGCGAAAGAAGAGTGGGGACAAGCAGCGCGATCGTGTAGGTACCCAGGGCTTCCGTCCCCAATGACCTCGCAACGATCAAGACCGTCAGAAACTGCAGCAGCGTGGCGATGTACTGCCGTCCGAGAGTCGTGCCGATGTACAGAATGGTCGCGCGCAGGTTATTGCCGTCCGTTCCCGGCGTCATCGTGCGATCCCGTGGCTGATCCTGGAAGCCTCCGGAACGGCACGCGTACTGCGCACCAACCGTCACTCGACGCCGCCCTGTCTCCACGGGGGCCTTCCTGGCGTCACATACCGCCACCGTGTGATTCCACCGCATCCTACCCTGCCCTGCGGATGCGCGGAAGCGTCAACGCCGATCGGATCGCACGGATCGTGTCGCGCCGGCATTCCAGCGTGAAGCCTGCGATCAGCTGCTTTCTCCATGGTCGATCGGGCCCGAGGCTCTGGTCGACGACGTGCGTGAGCGCGTTCTGCACGAGAGCGAGGCGGCACGCTTCGCTCTCGTACCGTGGAAGGTTCGTGTAGAAGTGATCCCAGTGCACGCTCACGATACGGTGCCATCCGTAGCCACGCAGCAGGCGCTCCGTCTCGTGGCGAAGAGCGGATTGTTCGTGGATCTCGATCTGCAGGAACCCGACGTTGTCCGTCATCACCCGCTCGGCACCGCGCAGCACGTTACTCTCGTGCCCCTCGACGTCGATCTTGATCACCACCTCTCCCCCACCGGTCGTGTAGATGTCATCCAGTCGACCGACGTCGACTCGGATCTCACGTCCACGGCCGATCGATGGCCCGAGAAACGTCGACACGAGTCCCGAATCACCCGCCAGGCGACCGGTCTTGCGAAAGGAAGCCTCGCCGCGCTCATCCGACAGGGCGATCGGGTGTGGGATCACGATGTCCTCGTATCGATTGAGCTGGATGTTTCTTCGCAGTTCCGCGAGACAGTCCGGCTGCGGCTCGAAGGCCATCACGCGTTGCACATTCGCCTGCGAAGCCATCACCATGGAGTAAGCGCCGACATTCGCTCCGATGTCAAAAAAAGTGAAGGAGCCGAGTTCGCTCGCCATCCAGGCCAGCATGATGGGCTGAACCGGCTCGTACGCCTTCGTAAGCTCGTTCCGCCTCCACGACGTCCGACTCCATCGAAAACGGTCAAACATCACAACACCCCATCGATGATTTCTCGGATACGTCACCGCCATCACATGGAACGCCGAGGCTCGTGGGACACCTCTCATACATGAAGAAATCCGCCTGCGATGTGCTGTCGGGCGTTCGCGGATCAAATGGATAGCGATTGGCGACTCGACGGCATAAGCGCCACTTAGGCTCGTTCTGTTCGATCCAACCGGTGAACGCGCGCCCCCGCTCGTGACGAGCCTTGTACACCTTCTCGCAGTCGTAGGCGTAGATGATCACGTACCGACGAGCCGAGCGAAACAGTTTCCTCATGTAGGCCTCGTAGATGTCGTCCTCGACGAGGTGAAAGATAACGTCGAGCGACAGGGCCAGATCGACTGGCTGAAAAGCGTCGTATTCGTCGGAGCCGCACAGGAAGAACTCCGTGCCCGGTTTCTTTGCGAATGCCTGTCTGCAGAATTCGACCGCGGTCGGTGAGACGTCGAATCCCGTGTATTTCGGATAGCATGCCCGCCGCAGTTGGACGCCATCGCCACAGCCAAATTCGACCACACTCGTAATTCCATGCACAGCGACGAACTCGTTGAGCACTTCCGCCTTGAAGGCCGCCAACCGACCGTAGCTACCGCTGCCGGAGTTGCCTCCACGACAATATCTGTCCTCCCAGTACTGGTCCGAACGACGAAACGCCAGAACTGGCGTGCGCCTGACGCCCCTATAGATCGCACGCATTCCCGGACCGATGCCTGGGATCGAATGGATTACCTGCTTCACTCGCTGGATCATGAGGCCCTCCTCGAGATGTTGATCGGATTCCCTTCGGCGTGGTCACCCTCAAACGACAGGTGGTGAATGACCTCACTTCGCATCCCGATGACCGGAACGTGACTAGTCATCGTTTCATAAACCTGCAGATGGGCACGACACGTCTCCCGCACATCGAACGATGCCTCGGCATGACGTCTGGCAGCATTGCCCATCACGACCTGTCGATCCCGGTCAAGGATCAGTGGCTCGAGCACCCGCACCATGTCTTCCGGATCCCGGGGCCTGAACAACACCCCGGTCACTCCGGTCACGACCGCATCCCGACACCCGGTCACGTCGGTGGTGGCGCACACCCTCCCGGCGGCGGCCGCATCGATCAGGGTCTTGGGGAATCCTTCACGATAGGAAGGCAGTACAACGATGTGGCTTTCGGCTAGCACAGTCTCAATGTCCTGCGTGTAGGGCCGCCATTCGACAATTCCCTCTTCCGCCCAAGCCAGGAGTTGGCCCCTTGAAAGGGTCGTTGGATTCGACGCGTCCGGATCCCCAACCAGTCGGAATGTCGCTTCGATACCGCGCCGCCGAAGGATTCGGGCGGCTGCGACGAACTCGCAGACACCCTTGTCCCGCAGCATCCGGGCGGGCAGTACCAGCGATGTCCTCCCTGCGGGTAGTGGCCGCGGTTTGATTCGCTCGAGGTCTACGCCGGAGCCGCGCACGATCGACCAGGATGCCCTTCCGAGGATGTTATTCGCCCGAAACAGGCCCAGGTCGTCCTCGTTCTGAAAGACGACGTGATTCCTGTGCGAGCGGATTGCAGAGCCATATCCGACGACAAGCAGTCGCTGAAGCCGACGCGCCCGACTATCGGCGTGGGTAAAGGCATAGCCCAAGCCCGTGACTGCGGAAACAGACGGTATTCCGAACAGTCGGCAGGCGATTCCTCCGTACAGGATCGGCCTTGCGGTCACCAGGTGCACGATGTCCGGACGATGCTGCCGGATCGTATGGGCGATGCGAATGAAAGCCATCGCCTCATCGAGCAACGTCCGTCCATCACGCCTCATTCGGATCGGGCAGTGATGGATCCCGCTTGCCCGATACGCTTCCACATCCCCGGGCGGCGGGCTTGCGACTGTCACGTCGTACCCGTATTGAACGGCTGCCTCGGCGAGAGGGAGCCGATGCGATCGGAAAAACCGGTCGTCCGAGACGACGTACAACAGTCGCCTTCTCCGGCTTCTTGTTGTCGAAAGGTGTTGCACTCTCATCGGGCACCCTGCAGGGGATCGCCATACCCCCTTCCCAAACCAGTCGAGAGGACAATCGAAAAGTCCAGCAGCAGAGATCGCAACGCCATGTACCGTGCGTCCCACCTGGCCAAATCGTCCGGCGTGCTCATATCCACGCCATTGATCTGCGCGAGACCGCTTATGCCTGGGGTCAACTTCAATACTCCCCGCGCACTGCGGGCCTCGATCAGTCGCGTCTGCATGGGAAGGCAGGGGCGTGGACCGATGAGACTCACCTCGTTGCGGAGAATGTTCCATACCTGCGGCAGTTCGTCGAGCTTCGTGCGACGGAGGAATCTGCCTACACGGGTCACGGCCGCCGGGGACACCTCATGCGTGCCCGCCTGCTCGGTTCCCATCCGCATCGTCCGAAACTTGAGGCAGCGGAACCGCCGCCCATGCTTTCCCACCCGCTCCTGGACGAAAAGGCCGGGGCCTGGCGACTCGAGCCGCACGACCAACCAGACGGTGAACAGAAGCCACCACAGTCCCACTAGGATGGATACGGCAAAGGCGATGTCGAAGAGCCGCTTGATCGACGCGAACACGAGGTTCCGGTCCTGGTCACCCGCGAGAATCACCGTGTCATCGCCGTCGCACGGAAGCTCGTGCAGGATCTGCGCGACGAACTCGTCCACATGAAGCGTCGGCTTGAATGCCGCGAGCACATGGAAGGTGCCGCGGGCGATAAGCCGCGGGAGACGATTGAGGAATGCCACTCGGCCGTTCCAGCCGTCTCCGTAGACAAGCGGAAGGTACACGGTCGTGATCCCGATGCCCTCCACCTCCTTCCTGAGACGCTCGTCACCCGCCCGCTTCGTACACGCGTAATGGGAGTTGTTGCAGCCGTCCAGGGCTTGCACCGATGAAACGTTCAGCAATCGACGCACACCCGCTTCGCGTGCCGCACGTGCGACTTTCAGCAACAGGTCAATATTGACCTTCTCGAACTCCTCCCGGGCGCCGGGGGCATCGTTATTGAGCACCGCCAGGTGCAAGAGCAGGTCATAGTCAGTCGCCTGACGTGAGAGGTCTGCGTAGTCACAGCTCTTGACACTCGGCCACGTCGACCGGAGCCGGTCTGGATACCGGCCCACGAGAAGAAGATCGGCTCCGGCTGCCAGCAATCTCGGAACGATCTGGTGTCCAATGAATCCCGTCGCTCCCGTGATGACGATCCGCATTGATTCACCCTCGCGAACGACCACGTACCCAGTCCCCGCAGACCGCGATGACTTCCTGCCGCTCACACACACAATGCCGTGACGATCCGGATCGCGGCGTCGCCATGGCCGAAGGGCGTTGAACCGTCCGACACTGGAAGGGGAAATGGCTCCGGCTCGAGAACCGAGACATCTCCGCACAGCCTCGAATGCCCGGAGTGCAGCAACTCCGGCCACTCCGTCTCACGGCGGACGACAATGCAGGGCACGCAGTTGAAGCAGGCTTCTTTTTGCACGCCTTCACTGTCCGTCACTATCAGGCATGCCGAGCGCTGCAACGACTGCATGGTGTCGTAATCCACCGGTGGGGCGAGCGTCACGTTCTTCGGCAGTGACACCGGACACTTGGCCAGGCGGGCACGGGTGCGGGGATGGACCGGCCACATGACCGGTAGGCGAGCACGGCCTAGGGCGATGACGAGCGCACCAAGCTGCTCGAGGTCGTCGACGTTCGCCGGCCGATGAATCGTGGCCAGAATGAAGTCACCATCCGGGATCGCCAGGCCGGCCGCCATGGTTGATGGCTGGCTCGCCCGATGGAGAACCACGTCGTACATCACGTCGCCCACCTGCTGCACGTGCTGCCCGCGAATGCCCTCCCGCTCGAGATTGGCCGTGGCGGTCGACGTGGGTGTGAACAACAGCGAACTCGCATGGTCCGTGAGGACCCGATTGATCTCCTCCGGCATCGCCCGGTCGTAGGAACGAACGCCGGCCTCGACGTGCGCGACGGATAGGCCGAGCTTCACGGCCGCCAGGGCACCGGCGAGAGTGGAATCGGTGTCACCGAACACGACCTCATGATCCGGCTTTGCGTCGATGAGGATCCTCTCAATGGCCTCGACCATTCGTCCTGTGTTACGGCCGTGGCTGCCGCCACCGATCCCAAGATTCCAGGTCGGCTCCGGAAGGTCGAGGGAGTGGAAGAAGACGTCCGACATTTCACGGTCGTAATGTTGGCCCGTGTGAAGAATCCGTTCCTGAACAGCTCCTCGCGATTGCCGTACCGCACGGGAAAGCGCCGCCGCCTTGATGAACTGGGGACGTGCTCCAACAATCGTGATAATCGATGCCATTCGCTGTCACGTCCTTTCAGGCCGCAACGCGTCGTGATCCGAGCGAGGAAGATCCAATGGCAGCCCGAAGTCCGCGTCCGATCCGCTCGATCGCCTCGTGCGGAAGGCCTGGATACATCGGCAGGCTCAGCACCCGCGTTGCCGCGACCTCGGAGACGGGAAAATCTCCACGCCGGTATCCGAGGCCAGCGTGTACCGGCTGCAGGTGCAGCGGTGTCGGGTAGTACACAGCCGTGCCGATTCCCAAGGAATTCAGCGCCCTGCCGACGGCATCCCGCCCGTCGAGTGCGATCGTGTACTGGTGGAAAACGTGCGTCGCCTCTGCCCCACACTGCCGGGCACCTTCGACACCGTCCAGCTCCGCCAACACACCGTCGTAGGCCGCCGCGATTCGGCGACGGTCCTCGTTCCATCTAGCAAGGTGAGGCAGCTTCGCCCTCAGAACAGCCGCCTGCAACTCGTCGAGGCGGCTGTTGATCCCAAGTTCTTCGTGATGGTACTTCACCCGGCCTCCGTGCCGGCGGAGCATCTCAACCCGCTCGAACACGACCGGATCACTCGTGATGACCATCCCGCCGTCCCCAATGCAGCCAAGATTCTTGCTCGGAAAAAAACTGAGGCACCCCACGTCACCGAATGTACCCACGCCCCGTCCCCGATACGTCGCACCAAGCGACTGCGCACAGTCCTCGACGACCTTCAGTCCGTAACGCCGCGCCACAGCCATGATCGCGTCCATCTCGCATGGGTGGCCAAAGAGGTGGACCGGCATGATCACCTTCGTCCGCGAAGTGATCGCCGTCTCGATACGAGAGGGGTCGATGTTGTACGTGACCGGATCGATGTCGACAAAAATGGGGATTGCTCCGACCATTTGAATCGCCTCCGTCGTCGCGACGAAGGTGAACGGCGTCGTAATGACCTCGTCGCCCGGACCGATTCTCAGCGCTCTCAGCGCGAGGTGAAGCGCGTCGGTGCCGTTGCCGACGCCGATAGCATGCTTACAATCGCAGAACCGGGCGATCTCCTCCTCAAATGCCCTCACATTCGGCCCGAGAATGTAGTGTCCGGCCGCCACGACCTCGGCAATCGCGTGCTCGATCGCGCATCGCATCGACTCATCCTGTGGGCGGACATCACAGACGGGAATGGTGGGCGGCGACACCGCGATGGCACGCGGATCGTCAGCAGTGATCGACACGCACTCATCCACCAAAACATCGTATCGCCGGCCGCATTCGACACAGGTCACATCGCCAGGCCCGTCGTCGAGCACGATCCCGCAGACACAAGCCCACCCTCGCCGTCTCGCGGGGTTGCCGTAAACCACCGCGTGCGGTTGGATGTCACGGGTGACGACAGCACCCGCGCCCACAAGGGCGTACTCCCCGATTGTGCATCCGCACCTGATCGTCGCGTTTGCGCCAATGCTCGCACCGCGCCTCACATGCGTCGGCAGGTTGTCTTCGACTCGATTTCGAGGGAATGCTGATCTCGGCGTATCGATGTTGGTGAACACGATGCTCGGACCGCAGAACACGTCGTCCTCGAGCGTCACACCCTCGTAGACCGAGACGTTGTTCTGGATTTTGACGTTGTTGCCGATTCGAACCCGGGGTCCGATCACGACGTTCTGACCGATCCGGCAACGCTCACCCACCCGCGAGTCCGGAAGGATGTGGCTGAAGTGCCAGATACACGTTCCCGCGCCGATCACCGCCCCTCGATCGATATACGCCGACTCGTGAACCGACACACCCTCGCCGAGCGTCGCGAGCGAATCCACCCGCGCCCCATACCCCGAGCGTTCATCTGGTTCACCACGTGCTCCATGTGAGACCGTCATGGGCTGCTCCCGCTGCTTGTCGATTCAGGCCGCCCGCCGCGCCGAATATTCCTGCGACCAACGCCCGGCCGATACCGACACGACGTCTGTATGGTTGATGGCGTGCACAAGCTCGATCGCAGGCCGTGCATCCTCGATACCGAACCCTCGCCCCGCCAAGATCTCGGAGTAGGCGCGGGTATGAAGGTCGGTGAAGTGATCTGAGAATTCGATCTCCTCGCCATCGATCGTCATCGAACGGTGGGCAAACTTTCCGGCGGCGCGCACGGCGGCGGGCAGATCCTCCTCGTTCACCGACAGAAACCAGTTCACCGTCGCCCGTTCCATGTCGAGCGACCCGGCCATACGTCTTGGCGACCGGTGGTGCACCGCCAGCCGTTCGACACCGCCAAACACCCATAAAAGAAGGTCGAAGAAGTGAACGCCGATGTTCATTGCGACGCCTCCCGACTTCGACACATCCCCTTTCCAAGAGACGTCGTACCAGGTACCGCGACGTGTCACGTACGTGAGGCACACCTCGGGCTTCGGTCCGGATGAGCGAGCCTGCACGGCCTCACGCAGGGCGATGAGACGCTCGACGAGACGCAACTGCAGCACGCTGTGAACCCTATGCCCGTACTCCTGCTCGAGTGCCGAAAGGGCGTCCAGATTCCAGGGACTCACCACGAGTGGCTTTTCGCAGATCGCATGGGCATGCACGCGCAGGGCGAGACGTGCGTGGGCGTCATGCAGGTAGTTCGGGGAGCAGATGCTTACAAAGTGCACACGCTCGGATTCGGGGCCGCGTCTGAGCTTCTCTAAGTGGCGGTCGAATCGCTCGATCTCGGTGAAGAAACGGGTCGACGGAAAGTAGGAATCGAGACGACCCACGCAGTCGTGTGGGTCCACAGCCGCAACGAGACGGCTACCCGTATCATGGATGGCCTGCATGTGCCTCGGTGCGATAAATCCAGCCGCACCGATGATCGCGAAATTCTTCATGGCTGCTTCCGAGGATCCTCGCGGAGACGTCGCCTCTAGGCCGCATAGAATTGCGGTGGCCGCATCGTCGCAGCGTTTCGGCAATCGACCAGCGGTACACCGAGGGAGTTGAAGTCGAATGCGGCGTATTCCCGGTGATTGGTACAGAGCACGATCACATCGTGGTCGGCCGTGATCGGCACACACGATCGTCCGGCGACATGGTGGTTGCTGCGTCCCTCACGGATCACGGGCACGTGTGGATCGTGATAGGAGACGATCGCCCCTCGCTTCTCGAGCGACTGAATGATCGCGTAACTCGGGCTTTCGCGGTCGTCATCGACATCTGCCTTGTAGGCGATGCCGAGCACAAGAACTCGGGAACCCTTGACAGGCTTACCGGCATCGTTGAGGGCGTCGATCACGCGTGACACCACGTACTCCGGCATGGCCGTGTTGATCTCGCCGGCCAGTTCGATCAGTCGCGTGTGATGACCATGCTCGAGCGCCTTCCAGGTGAGGTAGAAAGGATCGATCGGGATGCAGTGTCCTCCGAGCCCCGGCCCCGGATAGAACGGCATGTAGCCGAATGGCTTGGTCGAAGCCGCCCGGATCACCTCCCACCCGTCGAGTCCCATCGCGGCGTAAATGACCTTCAGTTCGTTGACCAGCGCGATGTTGACCGAACGAAAGATGTTCTCCATCAGTTTCGTCGCCTCGGCCGTTCGACAGCTTGAGACCGGCACGACGTCCCTGACGATGCGGGTATAGAGGGCGACCGCCCGGTCACGACAGGTCTCCGTCAGCCCACCCACGACCTTTGGAATGTCCCGCAGACGGCTCTTGGGGTTCCCGGGATCCTCACGTTCCGGAGAATAGGCGAGGTGGAAGTCGCCTCCGGCGCGCAGCCCGCTGCCGTCCTCCAGGATCGGCCGCGCGACCTCGTCCGTCGTGCCCGGATAGGTCGTCGACTCGAGCACGATCAGCTGACCGGGCCGCAGATTCGGGGCGATGGAGCGGCAGGTTGATTCGACGTACGACAGATCCGGCATCCGGTTGGCCGTGAGGGGTGTCGGTACGCAGATCAGGATCGCCTCAGCACCGGCACGGCTCGCGAAGTCTGTCGTGGCCGGCAGCGTGCCATCTCGGACAGCTGTCCGAATCGACTCCTCGGCGATGTGCTTGATGGACGAATGACCGGACCCGATCGCCGCCGCTTTTCTGTCGTCGGTATCGACACCGAGCACCCTGGCACCGGAATGGGCAAAGGCCAAGCAGAGTGGGAGTCCCACGTAGCCAAGACCGATCACGGCCACGTCGTGCGAGAATGAGGATGTCGCTTCGACGGTGACGATGCGAAGCCGCGGCTCGCGAGAGTGCTCAGGGTGCCGACAACCGTCGGACGAGTCGGCATTCGAGGAGGCACGTGTGGCGGCTTTCAAGGTGAGGCGTTTCCCAATGGGTATGCACGCTGGGGCACCCGACTTTGGATGCGACCGGAAGGCCTCGAAAATAAATACAGGTGACGGCTGGCCCGTGTCCATGGGAAAAAAGTCCTGAAACGATGGCAAAAAGGTTCGATTCATCCAATCGAACCGGCCTTGCAGTCTCTGGGATCCCCAGCGATGGTTTCTCCATGAAGGTCGCCCGCCAGCCTTACATCGATATCCACTGCCACGTCGTTCCCGGCATCGATGACGGATCCGTCGATATGCCGGAGTCCCTCGCGATGGTTCGGGACGCCGCGGCTGACGGGACCACGACGGTGATTGCCACGCCGCACCAACTCGGAGCGAATGCGCACGTGACGGCCGAGGCAATCCGCAGGGGCGTGGCAGCGTTGCAGGCCGCGGTGGATGAAGCCGGAATCTGCGTAAAGATTCTCCCTGGGGCCGACGTGCGGATCGAGCCCGAACTGCCGGCCCTCGTCAGGCATGGAAAGGTGGTGACCCTCGCGGATCGGGGACGACACCTTCTCCTCGAATTGCCCCATGAAACGTGTTTTCCACTCGACTCATTGCTGGCGGCACTCGATCGCCGCGGGGTGGTCGGAATCCTCTCCCATCCCGAAAGAAATCGAGGCATCATCCGCGAACCGGGCGTCATGCGGGATGTCGTGGATGCAGGTGGCCTGCTCCAGATCACAGCTGGCAGCCTCCTCGGCGAGTTCGGAGCCTCCCCGAAGCGGCTCGCCGAATCCGCGGTTCGGGACAGGCTCGCACATTTCGTCGCCAGTGATGCCCACGACACATCGAAGCGGCCTTTCGGGCTTCGTGCGGCCTTCGAGGCGGTCGCCGCCCTCACTGACGAGGACTATGCGATCCTCGTGTGTTCGATAAACCCTGGCCGCGTCGTCCGTGGCGAATCCGTCGACACGGAGACCCAGAATAGGCCGGTCACTCGAGGTTCGTCGGTGTTCAGCCTTTTCAAAAAAGCTGTTTTGTGAACACCACCGACTCACTCTCCCTATTTTCCCCAATCAGACATTCACTAGCCATCTCCAGGCTTTCCTTAAAGGACTTACTACCCGGAGTTCGATACGAAACAGGGTCTAATTTGTCGGTTTCCCTGTTGAAACTCAGGAACGTTCTGATGCTGAAGATCACTTTCCGCGGATCAGTGGCTGCCATCTGCATGCTGTCCACGTTCGTTTCGCCGTCCCTTTCGCTTGGGGAAACTCCTCTCGCGAAGATGCAAAAGGTGTCTGGGCTGACGAAGGTTCGCGATGTCGTTCTCGGTGCGAAAAGCACGCTCTCCGGAGTAGTGAAGTCCGAGGCCGGCTCGACAGGTAAAAGTGCCGTGGTGACCGTTGCCTACGCCGGCAACCCGGTCGCGACGGTCGAAACTCTGCAGGATGGGCGGTTCGCAATCGAGGGTCTTCGCGAAGGAACACACGTCGTCAATGCCTCGGGACGCGAGACGGTCCTGCGGTTTTGGAGCAAAGAGCGGGCTCCCGCCGGTGCCGAGTCGGAGATCACACTCGTCGGAGGGGAAGTTTCCGATCCTAACGTCGTTGCAGCCGGCCACCATGTCCCACCCACCGGTCCGGTGAGAGGCTTTCTTGGAAGGGCCTTCGCAAACTATCCGCTGCTGACAACCGCCGCCATCTTGGGCGCTGGGATCGGCGCTGGAATTGCGATTGGCTCGAACGGATCGAGCACCCCGGTCAGTCCGTGAGCCGATCTGCCGTATTCTTCCCAGTCCAAAATTAACCCAGCCAAGGCCGCACCCCCAAAAGAGTGCGGCCTTCGGTCTTTTCCGGGGAATCTCGCGTGGCACGCGATGGGGAAATCCTCTACATCCCCATCGCGAAGGACTCTTCATGCGCTACGCAGTCCCTGCCACATTCCGGTTGCCGATCCTGGTGGTGCTCACATCGATCGGTCTGGTCACTTCAGGTGGCTGCGGACGGGTCGTTCAGGCCCGTCGGATGCCCGCTCGCTATCAGGCGGCTGGGGTGACAAATGCCAGGGTCGCTGACCGCGGCAGGCTCTCCAGGCCCACGACCCCCAACAGTCTGATCGGAACAGAAGACGGGATCGACATCGTGATCTCGAGTGGCCTCGAGTCGGGAACCCAGCTCGCGCCGACGCCCGTCCGCGTCGGAGATGACGGCGTCGCGACGATTGCACTGGTCGGAGCCGTTCCGGTCGCCGGCCTCGAACCGTTCGCGGCTGAGCAACGGATCGCCGAAGCCGCCATCGACCGCGGGCTGTACCGCTCGCCACAGGTGACCGTGACGATTCGTAAGAAGGCCGTGACCCACGTGACGGTGATCGGGGCCGTTGCCAAGCAGGGCGTCCAGGACCTCCCCACGGGGCAACGCACACTCCTCGCCGCGCTCGTGTCCGCCGGAGCCTTGAGCGAGCGGGCGGGAACGACGATCGAGATCACGCGACATCCACGCTCCAGCAATCTCGCCACTGAAGAGATATCACGGTCGGACGTGGAGACAGCCTCATCCC
>JBJTBB010000343.1:0-6252 GCA_046091125.1 Planctomycetaceae bacterium | reverse complement strand
TCCTCACCCGAGATCCTCAGGATGTCGTGCGGCACCAGCGGCCCGTCGACGAGGGCCTCTCCCGCCCTCACGAAGTCACCCGCATGCACTCGCAGGTGCTTTCCGTGCGTGATGAGATGCTCTCGCTCCTCGCCAAGTTCGCCCTTCACACGGATCGTTCGCTTGCCTCGCCGCTTCTCGCTGAGCAATTCGACCGTACCGTCGATTTCCGCCATGATCGCCGGATCCTTCGGCTTGCGGGCCTCGAAGATCTCCGTCACACGGGGCAGGCCGCCCGTGATGTCCTGCGTTCCTGACGCCTCGCGAGGAGTCTTGGCAAGCACATGGCCTGCCTTGATGACCTCTCCTGGATTGACCTCGATGTAGGCCTTTTCCGGCAGGTAGTAAAAGTCGACGATCTTGCCGTCGTCCCCTTCGAGCACGATCTGGGGGTGGTAGGTGCCCTTGTGCTCCATGATCATCCGACGAATGTGACCGCTCGGGTCCTTTTCCACCCGCAGGGTCTCGTTTTCAACGACGTCCTCGAATCGAACCTTTCCAGACACCTCCGACAGGATCGGGATCGAGTGCGGGTCCCACTGAACGAGCACGGTTCCCGCCTTGACCTCCTCGTCCTCCTTGACCTGCAGGATGGCACCCGCGGGGACGTCGAACTTATCGAGTTCGCGGCCCTTGGGGTCGATGATGGCAATTTCGCCATTTCGCGCCAGGACGACTTTTTGTCCCTGCTCGTTTTCAACGGTGCGCAGCCGCGTCGTTTTGACGGTACCGCCACGCTTGGCCCGATACTCGTGCTCTTCGATCGCCCTTTGCCCCACGCCGCCGATGTGGAAGGTGCGCATCGTCAGTTGCGTACCGGGCTCGCCGATGCTCTGGGCGGCGATAATGCCGACGGCCATTCCTTCCTCAACGAGCGATCCGGTCGACAGGTCCATGCCGTAGCACAACCTGCAGACGCCCAGGGCCGCGGAACATGTGAGCGGGCTGCGGACCTCGATCTTCTCCAGGCCCAACTCCTCGACTTTTCTCGCCGTTTCGCGGGTGATCATCTCATCCTCACGGACGACGATTTCGTCGGTGATTGGATTGCGGATGTCGGTACGACTGACTCTGCCGCGGATTCCCTCCGCCAGACTCACCTCGACCTTCTCACCCCGATAAATAACCCCCTTCGTGATTCCCTGCGTGGTGACGCAGTCGTCCATGGTGACGACGACGTTCTGAGCGACGTCGGCCAGCTTACGCGTGAGATAGCCCGAATCGGCCGTCTTGAGGGCCGTGTCGGCAAGACCCTTTCGCGCACCGTGCGTCGAGCTGAAATACTCGAGAACCGTGAGCCCTTCACGGAAATTCGCCTTGATCGGAGTCTCGATGATTTTGCCCGACGGCTTTGCCATCAGTCCTCGCATGCCCGCCAACTGGCGGATCTGTTCCACGCCGCCACGGGCGCCGGAGTGGGCCATCAGATAAATCGGATTGACGTAGCCGGCCCGACGGACGTCGCGAGCGTCGGTATCCTGCTCCAGCTCCGTCATCATCTCCTTCGTGATCCGTTCCCGTGCATGGGTCCACGCGTCGATGACTTTGTTGTACCGCTCACCATCGGTGATCATCCCTCGCTGATATTGCTTCAGGATCTTCAGTACCTCCCGATCCGCGTCGGCGATGATCCTAGCCTTGCTCTCGGGCGTGATGAGATCGTCGGTCGCGAAGGACAGGCCGCTCTTCGTGCTCCAGCTGAAGCCGACCCGGTTCATGTTGTCGAGCAGATCGATCGTGTACCGGCGACCGAGCCCCTGGTAGCAGTCCGAGATCACCTTGGCCAGTTCGCTCGATCGCATCGGAAGGTTGTAGAACAGCATTCCTTCCGGCAGGATCGAGTTGAACAGTACCCTGCCAGCCGTGGTCTCGATGATCGCGCCCGGTCGCCCGTCCGCCTCGTTCTCCGTCTTCAAACGCCTTGCCGCTGGTAGTCGAACGCGGATGCGGGCGTGCGTGTCCACTTTGCCCAGCGAATGGGCCAGCTCGACTTCCTCGAAACTGCGGAACACCATCCCCTCGCCGTTCCGCCCCGGAATCAGCATGGTCAGGTAATAGCACCCCATCACCACGTCCTGTGATGGAGAGATGATGGGAGCGCCGTTGGCCGGACTGAAAATGTTATTGGTGGAGAGCATCAATGTGTGCGCCTCGACCTGGGCCTCGATCGACAGCGGCAGGTGCACCGCCATCTGGTCGCCATCGAAGTCCGCGTTGAAGCCCTTGCACACGAGGGGATGCAGCTTGATCGCATTGCCCTCGACGAGCACCGGCTCGAAGGCCTGTATGCCCATGCGGTGAAGGGTCGGCGCGCGATTGAGCAAAACCGGATGATTGCGGATCACCTCTTCCAGAATGTCCCAGACCTCAGCATCCTTCCGCTCGAGCATCTTCTTCGCGCTTTTGATGGTGTCGGCATGGCCGAGCTCCTTCAAGCGTCGGATGATGAATGGCTGATACAGTTCCAGCGCGATTTTCTTCGGCAGACCGCACTGGTGGAGCCGGAGCGTGGGGCCGACCACGATGACGCTCCTCGCGGAATAGTCCACCCGCTTTCCGAGCAGGTTTTCTCGGAACCGGCCCTGCTTGCCCTTGATCATGTCGGTCAGGCTCTTGAGCGGCCTGTTGCTCGAAGCGAGCACCGGTCGCTTGCACCGGCCGTTGTCGAAGAGCGCATCCACCGACTGCTGCAGCATCCGCTTTTCATTGCGGATGATCACCTCCGGGGCATTGAGGTCGACGAGCTTCTTGAGGCGGTTGTTCCGATTGATGATCCGCCGATACAGATCGTTGAGGTCGCTCGTGGCGAAGTTCCCGCTGTCGAGCATGACAAGCGGTCGCAGATCCGGCGGAATTACTGGGATGACGTCGAGCACCATCCATTCCGGCTTGTTCTCACTGTCACGGATTGATTCGACGATCTTCAATCGATTGACGAGATCCTTCTTCTTCTGCTTGGAGTTGGTCGTATCCAACTCGATACGAAGATCCCGGGACAGTGTCACGAGATCGAGTGAAAGCAGAAGCTTTCGCACGGCCTCCGCACCCATCTCCGCGACGAAGGCACTTTCGCCGTAGGTGGCACGCGCCTCACGGTACTCCTCTTCCGTCAGGAGTTGCTGTTTTTTCAGCGGAGTATCGCGAGGCTCAAGGACGACGTAATCCTGAAAATAGATCACCTTCTCGAGGCTCGACGTCTTCATGTCGAGCAGGGCTCCAAGGCGACTGGGCATCGCCTTGAAGAACCAGATGTGGACGACCGGGGCGGCTAGTTCGATATGCCCCATCCGTTTCCGTCGGACGCGGCTATGGGTCACCTTGACGCCGCAGCGATCGCAAATCATTCCCTTGTACTTCATGCCGCGATACTTGCCGCAGGCGCATTCCCAGTCTTTTTCCGGTCCGAAGATGCGCTCGCACATCAAGCCGTCCTTTTCCGGACGGTAGGTGCGATAGTTGATCGTTTCGGGCTTTTTGACCTCGCCGAACGACCAGCTGCGGATGTCGTGTGGGCGTGCGAGGCTGATCTTCACAGCCTCGTAGTCATTAACGCGATCGTAGGTCGGTTCGCCGATGCTCACGTGTCAGACCCTCCTCTTTTCAAGCTGCATGTTCAGTGCCAGGCCGCGAATTTCATTGGTGAGAACGTCGAAGCTCGCAGGCGTACCGGCTTCGAGCGTGTTTTCACCCTTGACCATGCTCTCGTAGATCTTTGTCCGCCCTTCGACGTCGTCGCTCTTGACCGTCAGCAACTCCTGAAGGATGTAGGCGGCGCCGTAAGCCTCGAGGGCCCACACCTCCATTTCACCGAAGCGTTGCCCACCGAACCGGGCCTTTCCTCCGAGCGGCTGCTGCGTGATCAGCGAATACGGGCCGGTCGATCGCGCATGCACCTTGTCATCCACCAGATGGTGGAGCTTGAGCATGTAGATGTAGCCGACGGTCGTTTCCTGCTCGAGTGGCTCCCCCGTCCGTCCGTCGAACAACTGGGCCTTCCCGTGACTCGGTAGACCGGCATCGGCGAGGACTTTGTTGATGTCGTCCTCGCTCGCGCCATCGAAGACCGGCGTCACGGCCTGGAAACCGAGGATCTTGCCAGCCCAGCCAAGATGCGTCTCGAGGATCTGACCGACGTTCATGCGGCTCGGCACGCCGAGCGGATTGAGGAGGATTTGCACCGGCGTCCCGTCTGCCAGGAACGGCATGTCCTCCTTGGGGAGGATCTTTGCGATCACCCCCTTGTTGCCGTGACGCCCTGCCATCTTGTCACCCACGGAGATGACCCGCTGGGCGGCGACATAGACCTTCACCATCTGAAGGACACCGGGTCGCAACTCGTCGCCCCGCTTCATGCTGTTGAGACGCCGCTCCTTGGCCTCCCGTGCAGCCTGAACACTCGGCCATGTCGACTTGAAAAGTTTTTCCGCCTCTGCTTTTCGCTGCGGAGAACGAATGTCGAGCGATTCGAAGGAAAAGGAGCCCGCCCGCTCCGCGACGACCTTGTGGTCCTGATCGCGTACGAGTGCCCCACCGTCGGCCGCGAGCAATGGTTTCTGCAGAATCTTCTCCAACCCACTGACCAGCCCGCCGAAGGCCTCCGCGATCCTCGCGTCGCCGTCAACTTCCGCCTCCTTCAGCTGCTTTTGAAATTCCCGCCGCTCCTCCTCACTCAGGCTCATCTGGCGGGAGAATTTCTCCGTCGCGATCACGATCCCCTCGACACCGGACGGCACTTCGAGCGAGTCGTTCTTCACGTCCTCGCCAGCGCGACCGAAGATGGCGTGAAGCAGCTTTTCCTCCGGGGTCAGTTCGGTCTTGTTCTTCGGAGAGACCTTGCCGACGAGGATGTCTCCGGGCCGCACGTAGGTGCCGATCCGCACGATACCGGTCTCGTCGAGGTTGTGAAGCGCCCGCTCGCCGACGTTCGGGATGTCCCGGGTGAATTCCTCGCGGCCCAGTTTGGTGTCACGGATCTCAATGTCGTACTCCTCGATATGGATCGAGGTGTAGACGTCGTCCTCCACCAACTCCTCGCTGATGATGATGGCGTCCTCGAAATTGAAGCCGTCCCATGCCATGAATCCCACAAGAACGTTGCGGCCAAGGGCAAGCTCGCCCTTGTACGTGGCGGCACCGTCGGCAATCACCTCTCCCTTGTCGACCTTCTGCCCGAGGGAGATGATCGGCTTTTGATTCTGGCACGTTCGTTCATTGAGCCCGACATACTTTCGCAGCAGATACACGTCAGGGGCCGAACCCGACTGAGAACTGATCTCGATGCGAGTCGCATCGACGTACGTGACGGTACCCTTGCGGGCAGCCCGGACGATCAAGCCCGAATTGGCGGCGACGTCCCGCTCCATTCCAGTGGCGACGACGGGCGGTTCGGTGACAAGCAGCGGCACGGCCTGCCTCTGCATGTTGGAGCCCATCAACGCCCGATTGGCGTCATCATGCTCAAGAAATGGAATCAATCCGGCCGAAACGCCGACCATCTGACTCGGGGCGACGTCGATGTATTCGATGGCATCGGCCGGCACGAGCACGAAGTCGCCCTTGTGACGGGCGATGATGGTGTCGCCCTGAAGCCTTCCATCGACCACGGTCGCGTCAGCTGGTGCCAGATGCGCCTCGTGCTCCTGGTCAGCCCGGAGCCAGACCACATCCTCCGTCAACTTGCCCTTGGAAACCTTCCTGTAGGGTGTGACAAGGAAACCGTACGAATCCACGCCCGAATAGATGGCGAGGCTCGAGATCAGACCAATGTTCGTTCCTTCAGGCGTCTCGATCGGGCAGATGCGGCCGTAGTGCGAGATATGCACGTCCCGCACCTCGAAGCCAGCTCGCTTCCGGTTGAGTCCGCCCGGGCCAAGGGCGGAGAGCCGCCGCTCATGGGTGAGCATTGAAAGCGGGTTGGTCTGGTCGACAACCTGCGACAATTCACCGCGTCCGAAGAAGTACTCGATGGCGGCGGAGATACCCTTGGGATTGATCAGTGTTCTGGGCGACATGTCGGTAACGTCCTTGTTGCTCATCCGCTCCTGCACCGTCCGACGAAGCTTGAGAAAACCCTTCCGCAACTCGTCCGCCGCGAGTTCGTCGATCGTCCGAAGCCTGCGGTTGCCGAGGTGATCGATGTCATCCACCTCCGCCCCCTCGTCGCCGTCCGTGAGCCGGATGAGGTACTTGATCGCGGCGATCAAGTCCTCGGGC
>JBJTBB010000342.1:0-5362 GCA_046091125.1 Planctomycetaceae bacterium | reverse complement strand
ATCAGAAGCAGTGTGCAACAGACCAATCCATCCACCTGAAGGGCCCCGAAGGCATTCCCCATTCCCGACAATTCGAAGTCGATTGCATCCGCCTGCGGAACGGCCGCAATGTCGCCGCCGAAGCTTGACGCGTCCGGTGCGATGGAGTCGCCAAAAATGCTACTGCTGTCTCCGGAAGACGCTGCGAAAATACCGGATGCGGTGTTGTCATCTCCATCGGCCAGGACGGGGTCAAACGCCTCCAGGGAGACGGAGTCTTCGTCGAGCGAGGTTGGATTATCGAGGTCGATGCTGCTCGAAGCAGGCTCCTCATCACCCAGATTCATGCCCGAGAGCACATCCTCGTCCAGGCCGACGCCGACGGCAGAGAGCAGGATGCCTGACGATTCGATGTCGGCATCATCGAGTGAAATGCCGCTTTCGCCGGCCATCGACAGGCCGGTGACGTCGGAGATGCCTGTTGCTGCAGGTTGCCCGGAAGGATTGCTACCCGCGGCGGGCGAAATACCTGAAATCTCCAAAGACTCGTTGGCTTCTGGCGCGAGGCTCAGTTCTTCGATCAGACTGCCATCGAGGTCGAGTTCCTCACCAAACGTTCCACCGGGTGAGGATGGCACATGACTTGACACCCCCTTCGATTTTCCCTTCGATGGCTGCCGCGGGACATCGTCGACGGAATTTTGCGGCTGCGCGGAGCCGCCAGGAGTCGAACCAAAGATGGCTGTGCCCTCGACTTCGTCGAGTGCCAGTTTGAATCCGCGGTCTCCACTCGAGGCGGATGCGGGATTGCTATCTGCAAAGATGGATTCGGCCGAGTCGCTGACGGCCCGAGAATCTTGAAAGTCAATGTCGCCGCCTTGGCTGTCCGCAAGGGTCCCCAAACGGGGCGTCTTGACCGAGGCTGATGAACCGGACGCTCCCGGTCCGGACAGTTCCAAATCGAGGCCGTCATCGTCCTGGATTGAACGGGAATATCGCTCGAGATCGTCAGCCTTGAACTTCAGCGTCGGACCGTCCCTGAGCGGGAACAGTTCCCGACGCTCGACCAGTCGTAATACCTCTTCAACGGCCACGCCAAGGCGTTGTGCAGACTCTTCGAGTGTCAATAACCCTGCCATGACCGTCTCTTGACTCGAATGACGATTGGACGTCCGAACTCCCTCCAACCCGCTCCTTACCATCGGCCCGGGTGAGTTGAGACCCACGTTGCCAATCCGAATATTCGGATTGTACCGTGGAGAGATCCACCGGTCATTCAACTGCATCCATATCGGCGAAACGGGCGTCGAAAAACGGCGTGAGCCAGGTCTGCCGTTCAGGGTGCGGTTGCCCGAACGCCTCCCGCAGAGGCCCGTTCCAGCATGCCCTCTAGGACGGCTGGGGAGGGATCCTGGGTATTGAAATCCCTGATCAGGAGGTCCCACGTGATGTCCCTGCTGCTCCGAAGGGACAGGTTGCCGTTTGAAGCATCAACTTGATAGACGGCGACGGCCCGCGCGGCCGGGTCGGCGACCAGCAGCGTGATGCGATCATCGTGAGGAATGGCTTGAAACCACAGGCCATCAGCAGAAACGGTTCCTGGCAAACGCGACGAAGCGAAGGCGAATCGCCCCCACAGAAACCCTAGCGGGACTCCCAACGAAACGAGCACGAGTGACGCAAGAACAATCCACCCGAGGACTGATTTCCCGTCATGACCCGTCGACTGTGAAGATCGAACCATTCGCGCGACCATGACGCCTCCCATCAGGTTCAGGCCTACGAATAAAACCGAAAAACCAATTAAATGATCGAAGAAACCACTCGGTTTCGAACGCCTTAACCCTCATCACTATCGCGGGTTCTTCTGCGGATGAACAAGGCTGAAAATCAGCGGGTCACAGAGGCCGCGAGTTTGACGGGCTGAAATGCCGTCGTCTCTTGGCGGACTCCAAAACGACGGCGAAGACCCTCGACGCTGGGGCACAGCACCACCCCGCCTTCTTTCCTGCGCATGTCACGCAACCTTCCTGCTTTCACTGGCTCGCCGGCGGTCGGCACATTCGATTGAACCGCGTACAAGGATTGTGCCGATTGATCCGGATGTGATGCCTGTGGCAGAGCCGTCGGAAGGATCTTGGAGGTGATGAGTGGCACGAATCAACGCAATGGCGGCGGTCATCATCCGTTCCCCGATTCTTTGGGGTCTCTCGGCCTTTTTGGGCTTCGTTGCGCTCGTGCAGACGGGGTCCATCTCCCAGCCGGTCGTGCTGCGGTACCTCGCCGGACACTGGGTGGAGTATGTCGAGATGGCCATGTTCTGTGTCGGGCTTGCCGCCGTAGCCCTGCGACTCGCCGGTTTGTCGCACCAGCGGACCGTTCTCGGTCATGACCATCTCGGCCCGGGGGTCGAGGGCGGTCATCTTCCCTCCGAGGCCGCCGAGATGCTGGCCGAACTGCCCGCGCCAACGAGCCACGAGGGGTATCTCGTCGGTCGACTGCGTTCTGCCTTGGAGTACGTTCAGAAAACGGGTTCCGCAGACGCGCTCGAGTCGCATCTGAAGTATCTCTCCGACGTTGACGCGAATCGGGCGGCGAGTTCGGGCGGCTTCGTGCGGTTCGTCATCTGGGCCATTCCGATCATGGGCTTTCTTGGGACGGTGATCGGTCTAACCGTAGCGATCGCGGAACTCTCTCCCACTCAGGTCGAGAACATCAGCGGTGTCGTTGCCGGTCTTGGAACGGCGTTCGACACCACGGCAACCGCACTCGGTCTGGCCATGATGTTGATGTTCATGCAATTCCTCGCTGACCAGTTCGAGCAGTCACTGCTCGCTCAGGTCGATGCGGCTGCCTGGAATTCGCTCGTCGGACGGTTTCAGTCTGACGCCGGCGATCCACTCGCCACGGTTCGATTGTCGGATGCGATGGCCAGAGCTGCTGAGCGACTGTTGGCCGCACAGTCGCAGGCCTGGGAGCGGCTCGAGTCGGCCGCCCGGGGGCGACTGGTCGAGACACTGGACGGCATGGCAGACGTGATCCGCGCCGCGATGTCAAAGTCGATCGATGCCTGGGGGGATCAGTTCGCTCAGTCCCTCGATCGTGTCGTGGCTGTTCGGGAGTCGGGCTTCGAGACGGCCGCCGGAAGTCTTTCACGGATCGTCGATGCACTCGAGCGGCAGCGGGACGTGCTCGTCCAGCAGGGAGACGTGTTTGGGCGGCTCGCGGATCGGGCCGGTGAACTCCAGTCACTCGAGCGGGCCCTGGAATCGAATCTCCGTGCCGTGACGTCGTCGGGGCGGTTTGAAGAAACGTTGTCAGTGCTGTCGGCGGCCGTGCAGCTTCTCTCGGTCCGTGCCGGTCATGTCGTCATGGAGACTGTCGGGCCGGACGGTGGGCATTCCGTTCGCGCACGGTCCTCCGGAAAGGCCGCATGAGTCGCGAACGCTCCGCCGCCGTGCCGGCGATGTCGCTGTTTCCGTTCATCGCCGTCCTGTTGTGCACGATGGGGGCGTTGCTCGTCCTGCTGGTCATGTTCAGCAGGGCGGCCAGTGAAGATCCGCTCGCGACGGACGAGCCGGTCCCCGGAACGCAAACGGTCGAGAACGCGGGCCTTGACATGGGCCAGGAACCGGCCGAGCAGTTGCCCGATGTGGAGGAATTGGAGCGACTCCGGTCGTCGGTGCTCGAGAGAGTCGCCAATGCCGAGTCCACCAAGCGGGAGACAGAAGAACAGTTGCGGACCGCACGACTACGGCTCGCGGGCATCGAGGAAAATGCCCGCGAACTCAAGGCGGAACTCGATCACCATGTCGATGTCATTCGTGGTCTCAAGGAGTCCCGGCCATCGACGCCCGACGACGTGGAGCAACTCGGCAGGATGCTTGCGGCCGAGGAAGACTCGCTCGAGTCGATCAAAAAGTCTGCTGAAGGCAAGCCTGTCGCCTATGCGGTGGTGCCTTACGTCGGCCCGAGTGGAACGAGGCGGCGTCCGCTGTATATCGAGTGCTCGTTCGATGGTGTTTTCCTCCAGCCGGAAGGCGTGCGTCTCACGCCGAGTGACTTCGAGGGGCCTCCCGGTCCCGGGAACCCGCTGGCGAGCGCCATACGTGCGGCGAGGGAGTACCTCGTCACCAACTCTCAGGGTGCGCTGGCTGAGGGTGACCAGCCCTATCCACTGCTGCTCGTGCGGCCGTCGGGTGTGATGGCGTATTACGCCGCAAGGGAGTCACTGAGTTCGTGGGGGAGCGACTTCGGTTACCAGTTGATTGACGAAGATTGGACGCTTGCGTTTCCACCTGCCGATCCCGCACTTGCAGACGTCGAGCAGGAAGCAGTGACAGAAGCACGAGCCAGGCTGCAGTGGCTCGCGCAGCGTCGCGGAAAAGTCGAGACCAAACCGAAGACGACCTACCGTGCCGCGACGACACGAGGGGGAGTCGTCGAGGCCGGAGCGGCCAGTTTGATGGGTGATCCTGAGCGATTCGAATGGCGCGAGCGGACTGATGCCGACGCCGCCGCGGATGGCCAGGTCGGCGGAAGGCCGACGACCGCATCGGCTGGTTCGCCCGGTGTGTCGGGTTTCGGGCAGCGTTCACCAACTGCGAATGGCAGGGGAGAGAAAGGCCTGGGGCTCGGTGGGCCTGTGTCCGGAGGGGCCGGCCCGTCAACGCCGGGATCCGGATCGGAGGCGTCTTCGGTTGGCTCGCCGGCTTCATTGGCGGTCAATGGGCCAATGGGCGGCAGCGGAGATCGAATCGAAAGGGGAGCGTCGAGCGATCGGCAGACAGGGCGGCCCGCAGGCGATGGTGGCTCTGTGAAAGGCCTCGAGGGTTCTGGTGGACTGGCCGACACCGGGGCTGTCGGGAGCGGCGGAGGCCGATTGCCACAACAGCCCGGGGTTGCAGGGGGGACGCAGGCCGGATCGATATCGACCGGGTCTCCGCAGGCGGCCGGAATGGCAGGCAATGCCGCCGGTTCCTCAGGAAGTGCCGCTTCGGGCTCCCTCTCGGTTCCACTTTCGGGCGTGCGCGGAGCCAACTGGGCGAGTCTCGCCACGAGGGACCGCCCGATCCCGCTGACACGACCCATCATGGTGGAGTGCGCCGCAGACGAATTCCGAATCTACGACGACAGCCGCCGCCGTATCGTCAAACGGGTGCCAATCAAGGACGCCACGGAGGCCGCAGTCGACCCACTAGTGCGGCACGTGCAGGATCGAGTCGCTGGTTGGGGGATCGCGGGCGAACGGATGTACTGGAGGCCGCAGTTAGTCCTCACCGAGACGATCGATGGCAGTGCTCGACGGCAGGATCTTGAGCGGCTGCTCGAGGGAAGCGGGCTCGATACGCAGGTGAGATCTCCCGAGGTCGCTCCCCTGCCC
>JBJTBB010000341.1:0-2630 GCA_046091125.1 Planctomycetaceae bacterium | reverse complement strand
TCCTGTGCGGGTGCGCACGATCGGCCCGACGCTTGCCCGGTCTCGCTAGAGAATCGCGCGTCGCTCGTACTGTCGGCATAGCGTCCTTGCCGCTCGAGGCGTCTCCGCGAAAAGCATCACGCCCGAAACCGCGCGGTCGAGCCGGTGAGGCACTCCGAGATAGCCATCGCGTGCTGCCCCATGCACGAGTGACCTGACCCTTCGTTCCGTGGAATCCAGGTCGGGCGGAGCCTGCGTGGGGAGACCAGCGGGCTTGTGAATCGCGACCACTCCGCCCCCACGATGCAGGATCTGTACGTGACGACCGGCCCGGTGCTCATCGCTCATCGCTCGGCACCGATTGCATGTGTCCGTGGCTGAAAAGACCGACCGTCGGCGCCGACGTTCGTTGCATCGCAGGAAAAAATGATCGTAGGCATCGACTCGTGGAGACTCGCCGAGTCCGTGGTGCTCGTCTCGAAAATGAACCTTCCGGAAAGCGATCCTAGGGAGCCACCTCAGCGAGGAGTTCGGCCACGAGCTTTTCCGCACCGTAGACCACGCGAAGCGACTCGAGGACACCCCTGACATCCACCGCCACGGCACGGGATTGCAGGTCGCTGTAGACGTACGACGCGGAGAGTGACTGGATGTTGCCGTCGAAGATCAGTCCGACGAGCTCCCCTTTGCGGTTCACCACCGGGCTCCCGGAGTTGCCGCCGATGATGTCCGCCGTGCAAACGAAATTGAGCGGCGTTGTTGGATCGAGCCTCTCCCTCGCAGCATGCCACTTCGCGTCAAGCGCAAAATCCTGCTGTGGCCCCTGAGAGGAGGAGTGCGATTCCTCGTGATCGAAGGCGCCGCCGATCGTGGTGAAGGCGGTCACGGTCCGTCCCTCCTCCCGATATCCCATGACCGTTCCGTAGGCGAGCCGGAGCGTGAATGTGGCATCCGGATACTCGGACGTCCCCCGCACGGAAAAGCGGCCCCGCATCATGGCGTCGGCCGCCTGTCTGTCTCGCTCGGCTAATTCGTCCGAGAGCCTGCGAACCCTTCTCAACTCAGCGTCCATGAGCCTCGCGAGTCGAATCATCGAGTCATCGGAAACCGCAATCGCCTCCCGCCCGCCTTCGACGAGCCTGCGCCGCTCGGCAACCTCCGTCAGCCGTGTGGCGGCCACGATGGCCGCCGCACGATCCAACGGCCCTAGCCCATCGAGCACGCGCACGCAGAGCGGATCAGCCGCCCCGCGTCGCTCGAGCATGAGGCCGATCGAGTCGGCCAGGAGAGCCGTCTCCAGGTCTTCGTACAGCGGCGCCTCCGAGTAGAGCCCGAGCAGAAGCGACTCGCGCCCGGCATCCGCGTACTCCGGGAGCCTCTCGCCAGAGGGTTTTTCATCCTCCTCGACCAGTTGCACGATCGCATGAGCAATGCCGAACAGCCGCGAAGCGATCGCAAATCCGCCCGCCTCGAGCTCCGACCGGTCCCGTGCGTTGACGGCGGCGGCGTCCCAGGCAGCCAGCAACGGCCGCAATGATGGATCAGCCGCGATCGACGCCTTCAGCGGGCTCTCGTCGATCACCTTCTCTTCGAGGATGCCGGGGGTCTGCAGCGCCGACAGGCCGCCGAGTCTGGCCTTCCTCGCGTTTTGAGTGCCGAAAAGTATGGAACGGGCTCGACGGACGGCCTCCGGGCCGGCCAACGAGAACTGCTGAAGGAGCACCTCCCGGCGCCGAAGCTGATCCAACTGCCCGGGCAACTGATGATCGCGAATCTCGCGCAGGGCATCGGACGAGAGAAGCCGCTGCGTTCGACCGGGATGCCCCGAAACGAACACGAGGTCTCCCTCGGCGACACCCGTCCGAGACCAGGCGAGATGCTGCGGGATTCTGGCCGGCTTTCCGTCCTCCCAGACGCGAAACAAACAAGCGTCGAGGTCGTATCGCGGAAACTCGAAATTGTCAGCGTCACCCCCGAAGAAGGCGATCGACCGTTCCGGGGCCCAGACCAATCTGACATCGGTGAACCGACGGGAACGGTACAGGTGATAAACGTTGCCTCCATAGAGCGGCACCACGTCGCAACGCAGGCCAGTCGCCTTTTTTTCACGGTCCTCGATCGACGCGATGCGTGACCGGCGGGCCTGCAGAGCCGCCTCGGGCGACATGTCGACGGTCACGGCCTCCTTCACCTCCTCCGTGACATCGACGATCGCCTCGAGTCGATTCAGTTCGAGGTACGGGGCGCGCAGCTCCTCGTCGTGCGAAGTGGCAAGGTATCCCTCGGTCAGGATGTCTCGTTTCGCCGATGAGAGCTTCGAGAGGGTATCCGATGCGACGTGATGATTGGTGAGAACGAGACCGTCAACGGACACGAACGACCCCGAGCCCCCGTTGTTGAAACGCACACTGGCGAGCCGCAATCGCTCGGCCCAGGCCGCCGTGGGTTCGAAGCCGTGCCGCTTCGAAAGCAACTCCATCGGCAGGTTGGTGAACAGCCACATTCCCTCGTCCGCCACCGCAGGACGGGTGACGTATCCGAACGCGAGAAGCAGGATGGAAACACTCACGCGGCACATGACGGCCCCCATTCGGCCCGGATATCCGTGCCTGTTCGAATGCACACATCCGTTCATGCCGATCTCCTCGGGC
>JBJTBB010000340.1:0-5001 GCA_046091125.1 Planctomycetaceae bacterium | reverse complement strand
CTGCACGAGCACCCCATTGACGCCCAGTGCGGAGAGCAATGCTGCCCGTCGGTCAGGCGGGGTGAGGGGCTCCGGAGCAGCGTCAGGTCGGACAACGGCAGCCGGGTGCGGGTCGAAGGAAAGCTCCACCGCGGGCAGGCTCATCTCGCGCGCCAGGCGGCAAAGTTCGCGGACGATCGCCGCATGGCCCAGGTGGACACCGTCGAAGTTGCCGACGGCCACGGCACACGCCGCCCCCGGCACGTAGCCGGGCGAAACGAATAGCGGCGTCGGTGGCGGGGGCATCTGCAAGGTGCGACGACCGAGTCGGGCGAGCGACGGACCCCAGGAGTCTACCCTGTCGCCACTCACACCGGGCCGGCGATCGCGCGCGTCCGAGTTTCACCGGTGAAGGTCGACGGGAAGCACCGTCGAAAGTGGATGCCGGCCGTTCCCGCAAAAAGTGCCAGACGCGGCGACGGTATGATCCGGGCGTTCGCGTCGGATGACGCCGGTGATGACTTCTTCTGGGCCAGTAGTCACGACATGGATGAAAAGCAGATCGTTCTGTCCGCCGAGATGAGCTGCCGCGTGGCGGCCATCGACGTCGGTAGCAACAGCGTTCGACTGATGGTCGCCGAGGCTCTGCGGGGCGGCGCCTACCGGATCCTCGACGAGGAGCGGGAGCCCACGCGCCTGGGCCGCAGCGTCGACAAGAGCGGGCAACTCGACGAGGAGTCGATGGACCGCACCATCGAGGCCCTGAGGACGTTCCGCCAGATCGCCGAGGGTTTCCAGGCCAAGAGAATGCGGACGATCTCCACCTGCGCCGTGCGAGAGGCCCGCAACGGCCCGGACTTCTGCCGTCGCGTCCGGGAGGAGGTGGGGATCGACGTTGAGATCATCTCAGGAGAGAAGGAGGCCCATTACGCCTTCGAGAGCGTCCGTCACGCCTTCGACCTGACTGGCCGCAACGTGGTGGTGGCGGACATCGGTGGAGGCAGTACCGAGATCGTCTTCGCGAGCGGCAATCTGGTGGAGTCGATCGTCTCCACTCCGCTGGGCGCGGTGCGACTCACGGAACAATTCAGCACGGCCGACGAGGCGGCACCCGAGGCGTTCGTCCGCATGCAGGAGGCGGTCGCATCCTGTCTGAAAAAAAAGGTCACCAAGCCGCTGTTCGCGCCGCACTTCCTGGTCGGTTCAGGGGGCACGTTCACCACCCTCGCCGAATTGGCGATGGCCGTCCGCAACGAAGTCGGTCAGCCCGTCGCCGGCTGCCGGATCTCGCATGCAGAGGTCCGGCACCTGCTCGACCGACTGCGCAGGCTGCCCTTGAAGGCTCGCCGCGCCGAAGCCGGGATGACGCAGGATCGTGCCGACATCATCGTGGCGGGGTTGTCGATCGTGGATGGCCTGATGCGCCGATTTCGGATCAACACGCTCATCGTCCACACCAGGGGCGTGCGTGACGGACTGGTGAGGGAACTCATCGAGGAGACCCTTGGGGGCCCCGAGGAGGACGATCCGATTCACCGCGACGCCGCGATCGACCGGCTGGCGGCCGCCTGCTCAGGTGAGGCGGAGCATGGCAGGACCGTGGCGTCCCTCGCCGGAAGGATCTATGAGCAGCTGACCGAGCCCCTCGAACTGCACCCGTCTGACCGGCTGCTTCTCGAGGTCGCCGCCAAGCTTCAGGACGTCGGGTATGTCATCAATTACGACAAGCATCACAAGCACAGTTATCACCTGATCCGCAACAGCCGGCTGCCCGGCTTCAGACCCCACGAACTGGAATTGATCGCGAACATCGCCCGCTACCATCGTGGTGCACTCCCGAAACGCAAGCATGAAAACCTCGCCCGGCTGTCTCCCGAAGAACGCCTCCGGGTGGAGCGCATGGCCGGGATCCTGCGTCTCGCTGGCGGTTTGGATCGCAGCCGTTCCCAGCAGGTACGGGATGTGATCGTGACGCTGGATGACGGCAAAATGCAGTTGGCCGCAGTGGCGGACGACCGGCCGCAGGCGGATATCTGGGGCGCGGAGCGGCGGACGGAGCTGTTCGAAAAGGTCTTCGGCCTGCCGGTGGAGATCAGTTGGGCGGGCGACGGCCGCTGATGCCCCCATCCGGCTGCCGGATTCCTTGCCGCGCGGGAGATCGCGATCCCGGAACGTGCCGGGACGGCGCTCGTGGTTTCGGCCCCACTCCGTTGATGATCGGCCATCTATTCGGAACGACCGGCACAGGCTTCCCCTTTTTGGAAACCGCGACGCGTCGCACACCCGATGGCCGATGGACTTCCTGATCGAGCGACCGTCGCCCCAGTCGAACCCTCCCATGGCCTCCCTGCCCCGTCGCATCTCGTGCTGGCTCGTCGCCTTCGTGATCGTGCCGGCATCGATCGGTTCGGTTGCGGCCGACGAGCAGGATGCTCACACTCGGGGCCTGTCCCACGGCACGCCGCAGCATCAGGCCCCCTACAAACCAGGACGAACACCGTACCGCACCGGCGTTTTTGGCCGCCCCAAGTATTTCGTGCCCCCGACCAACCCGCGAACGCCCTCTTGGAAGATGTACGGCACGCCTCCGGGACTCGTCCCGGGGGACTGGCCCAGCTACGCTCCTTTCGGATTTGGCGGCTATCGCTTTCCGGCAGTGGGTCCTCAGGCCTACCGGTAGCGACGTCCGCTTCCGGAGGGCTGTATTGTGCGCGACCTGCACGAGGTCACCGACGCGGGACACTACTGCGCGGCAGGTGATTTCTTCGTCGATCCCTGGCGGTCGGTGGAACGGGCGGTGATCACGCACGCCCATGCCGACCACGCACGCGGTGGGTGTCGCCGCAACCTCTGCCTCACCCCATGCCGGACCGTGCTCCGGGAGCGGATCGGCAACCGACCAATCGACACGCTTCGCCGCGGGGAGAGCGTGCTCATCGGTGGCGTCAAGGTTTCGCTCGCGTCCGCTGGCCACATCCTCGGCAGTGCGCAGGTCCGAATCGAGCACAAGGGGGTCGTCTGGTGCGTGACGGGCGACTTCAAGCTCGAAGCCGATCCAACCTGTGACCCCTTCGAGCCGGTCCGCTGTGACGTCCTTGTCACGGAGTCGACCTTTGGGTTGCCCGTGTACCGCTGGCGCGAGCCTTCGGCAGTCGCCGGCGAGATCGATCAGTGGTGGCGGAACAATCGAGACGCCGGCCGGACGAGCGTGCTCCTGGGATACTCGCTGGGAAAGTCGCAGCGCCTCTCAACGCTCGTCGATCCGTCGATCGGTCCTATCTATGCGCATGGCGCGGTGATGCGGATGATCCGCGCCTATCGAGACGCAGGCGTGCGGCTGCCGCCAATCGACCAGCTCACGCGTGAGGCACGACGAGCCGGCGGCGGCAGGGCGCGTGTGCTCGCGCCCCCGTCGGCGGCCGGCGGACGATGGCTGCGGTCGTTCGGCGACGCTTCCACCGCCACGGCCTCGGGTTGGATGGCGATTCGCGGCGTCAGGCGGCGGAGGGGTTGCGAACGGGGGTTCGTCCTGTCCGACCACGCCGATTTTCCCGGTCTCGTGCGGGCGGTCGAGGAGAGCCATGCCCGACGGGTACTCGTGACGCATGGATCGAGCGCGACGTTCGCCAGGTTTCTACGGGACAGAGGAATGGATGCCGATGTCCTCACCACCCCTTTCTCCGGGGAGTCGCTCGACGCCCGCGAGCCATCGGACGATCTCGAAGAGGAGTCCCCTGCATCATTGGCGACGGTCGAGCGGGCCTCGGATCACACCGCCGACTCCCCGTCGGCGACGGAGCAAGGGGAGACGACGGCGTGAAACGATTCACCGCGCTTTTCCGCAGACTCGATGCGACGACGAAAACAGGCGAGAAGCTCGCCGCCTTGGTCGACTACCTTCGAGAGGCGGAGCCGGCCGACGCGGCCTGCGCCGTGGCCGTGCTCTGCGGGCGCCGACAGCGGCGCGTCGTGAAGACCTCCGAGCTGAGGGACTGGGCGAGCGAGGCCGCGGGCATTCCCGACTGGCTCTTCGAGGAGTGCTATGCGACCGTGGGCGACCTCGCCGAGACGGTGGCCATGATCCTCCCGGATCCAGCCGTGCAGCGTGAGGGGCTTCCCGGGCCACCGCGACTCTCGGAGGCGGTGCTTGAACTCCTCCCACGGCTGGCCACCGATGGAGGCGGAAGGCGAGGTCTCGTCGAGTCACTCTGGCGCCGCCTCGACCGCGATGAACGGTTCATCTGGCACAAGCTTCTCACCGGCGGGTTTCGCGTGGGCGTCGCCCGCTCGCTCGTGGCGAGGGCCGTCGCCACGGTGGCCGACGTGGACGCCGCGACCATGGCTCATCGGCTGCTCGGGTTCGACGAGCCGACGGCAGAAGCCTACGCACGATTGTTGACGCCGGACGGTCCGCAGGATCGGATGCGTCCCTACCCGTTTTTCCTCGCGAGTCCCCTCGAAAAACCGCCTGAGTCACTCGGTGACTGTGGGGATTGGATCGCGGAGTGGAAATGGGACGGTATGCGGGCACAACTCATCATCCGTCCGGAGGATATGGCGATCTGGACCCGCGGTGAGGAACTCGTCACCGAAGCCTTTCCGGAAATCGTCGCCGCGGCGGATGCGCTGAGGATGACGATCGGTGGGTCGGCCGCCTGTGTTCTTGACGGTGAATTGCTGGCGGTCCGCGATGGCGGTATCGCTGGATTCGCCGCTTTATCGCGTCGGATTGGGCGAAGGAACGTGCCGCGGAAGCTAGTGGCCGATGTGCCCTGCGTGTTCGTGGCCTACGACTGCCTGGAGCGTGACGGGATCGACCTGCGACGCGAGCCGCTCGAGCAGCGGCTGAGGCATCTCGCCGAGTGGACCTGCGGCCCCTTCGACCCATCGATGACGGGCCTTCCCGCCATCGGTCACCGGTGGTCTTCGCCCGTCGGCGCCACCGGTGCGCGAGTGAGGAGCTGGGATGGGCTCGCCCAGCGCCGCGGGGAGGGTCGTGGCGGCGGGGTCGGGGGACTGTTG
>JBJTBB010000339.1:0-4877 GCA_046091125.1 Planctomycetaceae bacterium | reverse complement strand
GTGGTGGTCGTCGCGAAGGACCTGACGCCCGAGCTCGTCGCGGAGGGGCTCGTGCGGGAAATCGTGCATGTCGTGCAGACCCGCCGCAAGTCGCTCGACCTCGAGTTCACCGAGCGGATCGACCTCCGCTTTGCGACGCCGTCAGTCGCACTCCGCTCAGCGATCGAGGCCCACCTCGACTACGTATCCGCCGAGACGCTCGCGGCGACGGTGGACTTCTTGTCCGGTGACGCGCTTGCCGGAACGGTGGAGGAGTTCGACATCGACGGCCATCCCGTGCGGATCGATCTCTCGAGACGCTCGGAGACCTGAGCATCATGGGCAAACCTCGACCCCTTCGGCTGGCCGTTCTCCTTTCCGGATCGGGGCGTACGCTCGCGAACCTGTTTGAATGGATCGCCGAGGGGAGGCTGCCGGCGACTGTGACCGTCGTCGTATCGAGTCGGGCCGATGTGCGGGGGGTCATGATCGCCGAGGCGGCTGGTGTGCCCGTGCGGGTGCTGCCGCCGACAGGGCGGACCGTCGAGGACTGGAGCGGGTCGATCTTCGCCGCCTGCAGCGAGTCGTGCGCGGACCTGGTCGTGATGGCCGGGTTCCTGCACCTGGTGCGGATCCCCGCGGCGTACCAGCAGCGCGTCATCAACATCCACCCGTCGCTCCTGCCTGCGTTTGGCGGCCGAGGCTTCCACGGCATGCACGTGCACCGCGCGGTCATCGACCGCGGATGCACCGTCTCAGGGTGTACGGTGCACCTGGTGGACGATGAATACGACCACGGGCGGGTACTGCTGCAACGAACGGTGGCGGTCTTGTCCGATGACACCCCAGAGTCGCTCGCAGCCCGCGTGTTCGCCGCGGAGTGTGAAGCCCTGCCGGTGGCGATCGCCCGTTTCGCCCGTGATACAGCATTTCCACGGGCATGATCGATCCGTCCGGCTCGCCCAGTGAACGAGCCGACCCGCTTGGCCATCCAGGGCAATCGAGCCCATCCGGTCGATGGGCTGTCCTGGCGGACCGGTTCGTCGCGATGCATGAGACGAACTGGTTATAGTCTCGGTGCGGCGATAACCGTTGAATGTGCGGCCCTGACATCCGAGGGAACATGCCCAGCACGCGACGCGGCGCTTCGACTCGAAGCGATTCTGGTGCACGGCGCAGGTTCGGCCGTCAGTCCGGGGCGGGTTTCGGAATCGTCATGCCGCAATGGCTTCGGAGCACATGTCTCCGGTTTGAGCGACTCGAAGGTCGTCTTGTCCAAGCGGCGATCGCCACCGATCCCGTTCCGGCCGAGGTGGTCCGGGATGCACTTCTCTCGGGAGTGGAGCGCATCGCGGACATGGGGGCGGAGGGTACCGTCGCTGTTTTTGGTGCCGACGCTGTCAGCGTGCTTCAGGATTCGGAGCAGAAGACGATCGTGGCGGCAGGGTTCTTGGGGAGTGGCCGTGTGGTCGCGGCCGCCAAGACCGCATTCGCGGAGTTTTCCAACGACACGGTCCACGACACCCGGAGGTTTTACGAAAACGTCCTGGAGTGGGTCTCACAGGGCAAGGGGTTCGACGCGCGGATCGTCACCGACATCGCCGCCGCGGAGTCCTGGCTCACGAGACATGGATACACATCGGTATCCCTCCGGGATGACTGGCAGGCCTCATTGTCTGATGCGGATCTTCTCGTCACCAATCTCGTGGCGGCGTCGGGTGAACAGCAGCAATCGCTTGGTGCGTTTCTGGCCGGCGGCGGCGGCATCTTCGCCGGCTTCAACGGCTGGGCCTTCAGCTACGCATCGCTGACACCGATCACATCTGGCGGCAACGCTGTCCTGCGGGAAGCCGGATTGAGCTGGACCGACGACGTGAGCTGGGCCTTCGACGGTACGCTCATTCGCGGACTCGCGGTGAACAACGCGTCATCAGCGGCAGGGATGATGAATCGTCCAGGAGATCCGTCCGCATTCGAGCGGCAGGCTTCACTCCATGCGGTCCGCGCCACCTTCGCGAGCGTGCCGGCGAGCGATGAGCGGCTCGTGTCGATCAGTCAGCACATTTTGGATCAGGCTTCGGCGCTCGTGCCTTCGCCGGCAACGCCGGTCGGCGACCCGATTGATCGCTGGCGGCTTCAAGTCGAGGCAACGGTTCTCGCGCACCTGCCCGTCGACGTGCTCTTCGCGCATCGGACCGCAGAGGTCTTCGGGACGATTGCCCACGACGCCCCACGCATCTCGAAGGATGTCGTCATCAGGGCCGCAAGGGCGAATGCGGCATCCCAGTGGCTGAGCACGGGCGTCTACGCGGCACCTGGAGAGGTGATCACGGTGACCATTCCTTCCGGCCTCGTCGGGCAGGGGTGGATGCTGAAGGTCGGCAGCCACACCGATGACGTCTCCGGCAGCGAGTCGTTCGCCCGGATGCCGTTCGGGGTGAGTCGTGATTTCCCCGTCACGGATACGACCGTGCGGATCGGCAGCGTCTATGGCGGATTGGTATATGTCGTCAAGCCGCGTACGACGGCGACGGCTTCCTACCGCCTCACGTTCTCCAATGCCGTCGCCGCGCCCACGTTCGTACTGGGTCAGACGACGGACTCCCAGTGGCGGAGGAAGATTCGTGATTTGCCCGCACCGTACGCGGAACTCGCCTGCAGTCGCCTCATCATCACGCTCCGCTCGGATGACATCCGTCAGTTGGGCAATCCATCGAAGGTGATGCGCTACTGGAACAGCCGGCTGGCAGCCCAGGACTCGCTGGTCGGCAACAGCCGCCGTACCGCACCCGAACGTATCAACGACGATCTGCAGATCTCCGTGGGATGGATGCATTCTGGGTATCCCGTGATGGCGTTCGATCGGAATCTTGCCAACATGGTGGATTCCGATCCTGGTGACGACTGGGGTTTCTTCCACGAGTTTGGGCACAACCTGCAGGCATCGGCCTGGACGTTTGCGACGGAGGTCGAGGTCACTGTCAACATCCTCACGATGCGGGCCTTCGACTCGGCTGGGACGAGACCGCAGGACGACTGGGCTGCAATGTGGACGCCCGCGGGCCGTGCAGGGGTGATCGACGCCTTCGTTCAAAGAGGCAGCGACCGGGGGCTGGATGCGGGATTGTCGCTCGGCGCATATGCCCAACTCCGCGAGGGATTTGGTTGGCGGGCGTTCGCCGCGTTTTTTGAGCAGTATCGATCCGCCGACGAGGGAGAGTTACCGGCCACCGATCAGGAGGTGCGGGACCAGTGGGTGACCCGCTTCTCGAGAGTCACTGGCCGCAATCTCGGTCCCTTCTTCCAGGCATGGGGATTTCAGGCGAGTCAGGCCGCCCTCGACGCGGTCGTCGATCTGCCCGTCTGGTCGCTGATCGAGGCGGTCTCGCCCAATCCGGTCCACGTGATCCCACAAGACACGTCGCTCGTCATCGATCCACGGATGGGGTTTTCGGACATTTTTACAGGCGATTTGACCGTCGCATTCAGCCCAAACCGCTTCAGCCGTTGGCTCGTCGCCAATCCCGATGGGAGCCTCACCTTCACGCCCCCTGCCGGTTTCACTGGACGAGTGAGGCTGCCGTACAACGTCCGTAATCAATTCGGAGGCAGGTCATCGGGCACGGTGACGATCCTCGTGACCCGCGATCTGCCCGTCTGAGATCAGCACAGACGCATGGTTCGCGCCGCTGTGGTCAGGCGTGGACCACGCCAAAAGCCGATTGTTTGGGATGCGTTCGACTGCGATGGATTGACGAGGGCCAGTTTCAGCCGATCCCAGGATCGGCCTCATCGCCGGCCGGTGATGGCATACATCGGGGTTGGACTGGCGATCATGGCGGCGAAATAATCGGTGACTGTCTGTCATGGAGATGGAAGGATGACGCGTTCGCTTGGAAACATCATCGCCGATTCGCTCGGTGTGTCGCTCGGGTACGCCGACCGCCTGCTGGCGAACGTCTCGGCAGGTCGCTTCGGCCGCTTCGCCTCGCCGGCGGGCTTCGTGATCGAATCGAATCACCCTGCCTTCGTCTACGGTCATCTCTCGCTGTACGCGCCGAAGATGCTGCTTCAGATCGGTCATCCGGCGCCCGCCGTGCCCCCGCATTTCGAGGATCTTTTCTCAAAGGACGCAGCCTGCCGCGACGATCCCGATGGCGACCTCTACCCGCCGATGACGGAAGTACTCGACTACTTTCGCGAAGGACACCGGATGGTCACGGCGGCGTTGCGGAGCACGCCGAACGAGCGGTTCGATCTGCCCAATCCCGCGACGGGGCGAATGCGGGAGCTGTTCCCCACCATCGGCTCGGCACAGGCGTTCTACTGTGGTGGTCACATGATGATGCACCTCGGTCAGGTGAGCGCCTGGCGTCGCGCCGAGGGACTCGGTCAGGCCTGAGACCAGCCGCGCCGGTGATCGTCGATTCCGATGAAAAAACAGGCTTGTTCCCGACAATGGGCCGGCTCCCCCGGCGGATGGATGGCTTCGGGCAGGCTCGGGCGTCCACCATTCGGTGGGGGTCTTTCGTGGGCCGGGCTCGGGTGAGGTGCGGGTTTAGGCCGATTTGTTGCGTGGCTGCGAGGCGCGAACTAGGCTCGTAACACTGGGTGGCGCGTCGATCGCGACCACCGGAATCGCGAGGGTCACCGTCATGATCAATGTCAATCCTGGGTTCCAGGACATCGGCACACTGTCCAGCATGTGGGCGATAGTGGAGGCTGCAAAATCGGGCGCGTCGGACGCCACGGCCTCAGCGCGATCGGCACTGACTTTCGCCGCCAATGCGGTATCTGCCGCTGCCACGGCCACCGGTTTCACCATCGGCTTCGCAGCCACTTTTCCAATCTTCCTGGAGGCGGCCGTCGTGCCTAAGAACAATCCTCTCGTAAACGGG
>JBJTBB010000338.1:0-20684 GCA_046091125.1 Planctomycetaceae bacterium | reverse complement strand
CTCCTCGTCCTGAACGCGGCGCAAGGTGCCGGACCACTGGGATTTCTCCAGCGGCGACCCAGCAAGCTTCCGGTGAAGAGCTGGCCCATGCCTCAGCGACAGGCGGGACCTCCGATGGCGGGCCGCGCGGCGCCGCCCAGTCCAGCCGCGAAGACCGACTCCTCTTCCGAGGAGTCCGCCATCGAGGACTCCTCCGGTGAATCGGAAGACGGCGGCACGGTGACGAGTGATGTCTCCGACTCCATCACCGAAACAGAGTCGATTGCGGAAACATCCGAAGCGATCGCCGTACCGGAAGCGCCTGAACCACCGGCGAACGAGACGCTTGACGACTCCACCTCGCCAGTTGCCTCGGAAACTCGCGTCGAAGCCCAGCCGAAACCGGATCGCGTCGCGCAGACTCCAACCCAGCGGGCGAACTCGACCACCACCCAAACCACTTCTTCGATCCTGATCCCGGGAACGGGAATCGCGGTCAAGGGGGGTGGTGACGACTTCGAGGACGAGGGTTGGAAGTGGAACTATCGTCATCCCAAGAGCTCGGAGGAGCAGGATGAACATGTTCGCGGCCCAATCGGAACGAGCGTCAACAAGAAGTGGTTCGAGGGCATGAAACGAGGCACGCCCGATCTGGTCAAGCGGATCGAGTTGCCCGCGCCCGGGCTCGCGGGCAGCACGCATGGCCTTCTGCTGGCGACGCTTCACGCCGGCATTCCGGGTCGGGTGACTTACACCAGCCAACAGGATGACTTCGTCTTCGACTCTGGACGTGCGGTCGGCGGTTCGGGCATGTCCGTGCTCGACAGCCCGAGCATCGTGACTAGGGTCTACCTGCCGCCGTTCGAACAGTGGGAGCGCCGAGCCGGCGCATCGTTCGGATTCCGAGCAGGCTGCTTCACGCACGCCATCATCACCGGCGAGGATCATCCAGACCGCGGTGAGTTCGGCGTCGAAGAGTATTGGCCTGGCATGTTCATCTGTTTCGAACCCGGCAAGGGGGAAGGGACGGCCGATAGTGCGTTCATCCGCATCCGTGGCGGCCGTAACGGACGCGAGATCCGAGGACCCTCGATCGACGAATTGGGCTGGTGGACGCTCGGGCTTTCCTTCTCCCCGGATGGACAGGTGCACTACTTCGCGAGCCCGGGCGTGGATGACCTCACCGCGGAGGACCATATGTCCTCCCAGTTCCCCTACGGCTACCGCACGGAGCGGGTGAAGACGTTCTTCTACAACGTGTGCACGCGTGACGACGGCCAGACCTGGAGCACGCCCTGGGTGATCGACGACCCACAGATCTACTTCGTGAAGCGACCGCAGTTGGCGAGACAGCCCCAGCAGCCCACCCGTTCCTCGAGCGGTGGCGCTCGACCGAGGCGATGAGTCCCGGAACAAGCACTTTGTTCCAGTGGCCTCGTCGGGCGTTGCCCAAAACGGTGCACGATCCGACCGCCACCAAGACGGAGACGTTCCTCAGGGGGACATCTCTCTCAACATGCTGGCGGAGGCCTCGGCCCTGAAACTGCTCACCTGCGACGCGACCCACGCAGCATCGCGTCCGATCTCGGTGGCGAGCAGTTCTGCGACGACCGGGGCCGCGGCCCAAGCAACGCGCGCATCGACCACGAGATCCCTCGTTCTGCGTGCAAGCACATCCTCGACCGTACGCGCCATCTCCTCGCGCGCCGCGAACACGACCTCGGCGGCGGATGTCACGACCTGGGGATGGATCGGTCGGGCCATCGAAGGAGATTCCTCGGCGATTGCACGGATGATGGATGCATCGGTGCCGTACAGCGACAGGCGGTCGTCAGGCGGGTTCTCATAAGCGGCGAGCGGCTCGCGTGTCGGCGCATCGCCCTGTCCCTCTTGGGTCGTCACACCTGGGCAGCCGTGCAGCCTGAGTGAGCGCGTCGTACAGGCCCGACGGCCGAGTCCCGCGAGGCGTTCAACCAGATCGACGGTCTCTTCGGCCATCCGCCGATAGGTCGTCCACTTACCACCGGTGATGGTCACGAGTCCCGACGCCGAGACCTGCATCGAGTGGTCGCGGGAGAGTCGGCTCGTGGCGACGGCCCCGTCGCCACGCACGAGCGGACGCACACCCGTGAACACGGCGAGGACATCGGACCGAGCGGGAGGATTCGCGAGATATCGACCGCACAGCTCGAGAAGATAGGCGATCTCGGACTCCAGCGGCCGAGGCTCGCGTGGAATGGTCTTCAGCGGAGTATCAGTGGTGCCCACGATCACGCGATCACGCCACGGAAGGGCGAAGATCACGCGACCATCGGGCGTGTGTGGAACGATGACTCCCGTTGCCCCGGGCAGGAACCTGTCCGGTAAGACCAGGTGCACGCCCTGACTGGGGGCGATCATCGCCTCGGACCGGTGGTCGTCGATTCTGCGCACGGCGTCGCAGAAGGGACCCGTCGCATTCACGATCACTCTGGCGAGGCACTCGATCGCATCCCCCGTCTCTCGATCACGGACGACCACGCCCGCCAGTTTTCCGTTGTCACCGACGCTGCCCGTGACTGCTCCCGTCCTCATCAGATCGACGACTTCGGCATGATTGACGACACATGCTCCAGCCGACCACGCGGTGCGGGCGAGTGCCAACGCCAGGCGCGCATCTTCGAATTGACCGTCGTGGTAGAGCACGCCACCCACGAATGGTTTGTCACCGACCCGTTCGGCGAGACCCGGCACGAACTGGCGCAGCCTTGAAGCGGACAGCCCTCGCGAGGCCGGCAGACTCGATCGCCCCGCGAGCCGGTCGTACAGCAAGAGTCCGGAACGATAGAAGACCTTCTCGAAATGCGACCGACCGGGTACGGCGATCGCGATCGGCCGCGTAAGATGAGGAGCGTTCGCTAGGGCGATGTCACGCTCACGCAAAGCCTCGCGCACGAGCGACACATTCCCCTGCGCAAGGTATCGGACGCCGCCGTGCAGAAGCTTGGTCGACCGGCTCGACGTGCCGGATCCAAAGTCATCGCGCTCGATCAGGAGCGTGGCATGCCCGCGGGCGGAGGCATCGACGGCGATCCCCAAGCCCGTGGCCCCTCCGCCGATCACGACCAGATCCCATGCGTTCCCGGCGGCCGCCCGCTCGTGGATGCGGGCGATGGCACGGTCGCGGTTCATGGCCCGGACGAGGGCCTCGCCACCCGCACATAGTCGTTTTCAGGGGCGAGAAGCCCTTCGATGCCCTCTCCCGCGAGGATGCAGGTCAGGCCGTCGTCGCCGATGCGCGTGATTTCGAGGGATCCCTGCACCGAGGTCCCGTCAACCAGCGTCCCGGTGACGAGGACGTTCCAGCGGCCGACCAGTGGCCCGTGACGCTCTCCGGCCGATTCAGGACTCCAACTCGCTTCGCCAAAACTACCGTTCGAGCAGAAGATCCAGGATCGCACCGACCCCGTCACTGGATCGTGTCCGATGATCTCAGTGATCTCTCGTGCAGCCTCCGCTCCACTCTCCTGTATACGGTGGCTTCTCACGAGATAGGCCCCGCCCGCCGACCAATGACACTTGATGGCTATGGGAACGTTGGAATTGATTCCCTCCCATTCGCCCCGGAGCCATTCAAGCGACTGCAGAGGACTCGCCTGCTCAACGACCGGTGCCGGAGCGGCGGACTCCCGCACGCTCTCGATCTGCCAGCGGCCCTCGTGCCGAACGAGCACGGCGGAGAACCGACTGCTGGCCTCGTTTCCCTCGCTGAAGGACATCCGCGAAATGCCGTCCACGACGGCGACGTCATCCGCGATTGGCCTGATGGAATCGACATCGAGGTCGATGGCCGCCGCTGCATCTCGGCTGAATAGTGCGGAGAAAACCTGCCTCACCGCATCCCGCCCATCGACACGACGACCGCTGTCCAGATCGACGTTTTCCGCGGACTCGCTCCAGTAGGAGGCGAGTGCCGCGTCGTCGTGACGATTGAACGCGGAGAGGTACTGCCCGAGCGTGTGTTGGATCTCTGCCGCAGCCGCCGAACGCTCCGAGGGAAAATTGATCGGTACGATCCGCGGGGCCGCGGCGGCATCGGATTCGAACGCACGCTCATACCGGCTCGTCAAACGAAACGGCGAGGACTTTCGCACGACGACGGGAAATGGACGGTGACCAGCCTTGGCCGACGGATGGGCAAGGGCCGCTGGCGGGGAGCTCGGCATACCGCCAGTGCGTGAGGAACACCCGGTCAGACAAACGATCAAAAGCAGGCATGCATTCGTGGCGACTTTCACAGGGCTCCCTCCCTCAAAACAAGACGGACTACACGACGCATTGAAGCCACCGCGAGCAGACCGTCACACCTCTCACGGGTCGGCTCTTTCACCCGCCGATCCGTGGTCCAGATCCTAACGACTGGGGCGGTTTTTCGACCAGCGAACGCGACTGCCCCGGGCCACGCTCTCTCGGCTGGTCGGCGGCATCACGCGTTGGAAAAGACCCGCATTCAGTTTTTTCCGGCAGTCACGCCGGGAAAGGAGTCCGTGCGGAATGGCGTGAGAGGCAGCCCAGCCCCGGAATACATGTTGCAGACCGGGTTGTCAGACCACGCATAGCGGACCGCAACTGGATTGGCGACCGCGTCACTCGAGACCTCGATTCGGCCGTCCGGCAGGATCTTGGCCTTCGCCACTCGGAATACACGATCCTCGCCGGCGATCGTGAAACCCCTGGGCTCGGGCACGTCGAACGGACGCCAGCCTCCCGCCACATCGTCGAAGCTCAGGACGATCGCAGGACCATTCTTCTCCATGCTCTTGTACCGGGGGCTTCGGCACGCGACGCCAGATTGTCCGTAGGTTTCGGCGAGGGCCCAACGGGCCAATCGCCTGGCGACGTCCTGCTTGTTCTTGGGATGGATGTCCTTGCCCTCACCGATGTCGATGATCACAGCCTCGCCGGAATTGGCTAGTTTCATCGTCATCGTCTGGGCCTCACGAAGCTCGGCCCATTCGCTGTCGCCCGGCTCTGTCGCCTCGGCCTTGAAGTCGGCCAACTGCACCCAATAGAAGGGAAACTTCGGGTTGTCAGGCAGACTCCACTCCTCCCGCCAGGACTCGATCATGAAGGGAAAGAGCGTGCGATACTGCTCGGCTCGGCTGGCATTGCTCTCCCCCTGATACCAGATCACGCCTCGGATTCCGTAACCGATGGATGGCGTGAGCACTCCTGCGTGAATGTTGCCCGGACGCGAGTTGCCTCGCATCGGGCCCTCAGGATCGCCGCCCGGAGCGTTTGGTTCAGGCTTGCCCTCGGCCTTCGCCTTTGCGGCGGCCGTCTTCCATTCCTCGACTTGCTTGACGAAGGCCGCCTTGGCGGCGGGTAGGGCTACCTCCATCGTGACCCAACGATCATGGAGCGGTTTGAGCGACGGGTGGGCGGCCACTTTGTCCCGCCTGACCCAGGCCTCCGCGGCACTCCCACCCCAGGCGTTGTCGATCAGTCCGACAGGAACACCGAGCGTTTGATGCAATTGACGACCGAAGAAGTATCCAACGGCCGAGAATTGACCAACCGTTTCGGGTGAGCAGACGCCCCAAGAGCCGTTGAAATTCTTCTGCGGCTCCTGCGTCCCCACCTGGGGCACAGAAATCAGCCGGATACCCGGATACTTCGCAGCGGCTTTTTCAAGGTCGGGATCATTCGATTGGTCAACCGACCACTGCATGTTTGACTGACCTGAGCAGATCCACACCTCCCCGATCATGACGTCTTTGAAGGAAACGGTGTTCTTGCCCTTCACCACGAGTTCATGGGGCCCGCCGTACTCCTTGACTGGATCGAGCATCACCTCGAATCGGCCATCCGCGCCGGCGGTTGTCGACTTTGTTTGCCCGCCGAACGTCACGCTGACGGCCTCGCCGGGTTCCGCATACCCCCAGACGCGGTTCCTCATGCCCTGCTGGAGGACCATATGGTCGCCGAACATGTTGTTGAGCGCGACGTCTCCCCGGACGAACGACGCTGCCAGGGCGGCGGGAAGGCAGGCGGCGATACCAATGATGACTCTGAACATGGACGGTCCCTTCATGATTGAGCGCGATTGGCGAGAAAGGCTTGTCAGCCAATGTTTGCCCCAAAACTTCCCACATTGTGGACGTGATCAACTGTCTTTCAAGGCGCGCCATCCGCCGCCCCGGAAGATGCCTGAAAGACGTCCAAAAACCCTTTTTTACTTTGGATGACGGCCGATTTGGGATTCTTTCCAACCCAAAACCACTGAAATCACCCAGACCGCAAAGTCACCCCAGGGGTTGAAAACCTAATTTATCGCTGTATCTTCTCCATCTTGACTGGCTTCGAGTGTTTCGAGGCCGCTGGGTTCGTGACGGTTTGAGGCGACCGGCCATCGGGCACCTGCGAAACAGGTCACGGAAGTTAGTTCAGATGTTCACTGGAGGTTTCTCAATGGCTCGTTTCTTTTCAATGGGCATCGTGGCCTTGGCTGCGCTGCTCGTTTCGGGCGCCACGGCCGAAGCCGGGTGCCACAAGCGTCATTGCAAGGCCAAGGCCTGCTGCAGTGATTGCGGTGACGCCGGCGATGCTTGCGAAGGCGGCTGCGGCTCGGGTTCCTGCGGCACGAAGACCGTTTACAAGAACGAGTACGTGACCGAGAAGCGGACCGTTGACGTGGTCGAGTACACGAAGGAAGAGAAGACCCGCACCGTGAAGGTCTCCGTTCCGACGTGGGTCGAGGAGGAGCGCCAGGTTACGGTGAAAAAGATGGTTCCGGTCACCAAGACCGTCACCGTCAAGAAGCCGGTCTGGACCACCGAAGCGGTCGAGAAGACTCGGACCGAGTGCCGTCGCGTCCCGGCCACCGAGACCAAGACTGTCACGGTCTGCGGTGGACACTGGGAGGAGCAGATGGTCGAGGAGGCCTGCGGCGGCTCGTCGGGCGGCCATGGCTGCGGTCGCAAGCACTGCGGCCTGTTCCACAAGCACCGCCGTCACTGCAGCGACTGCTGTGAGACGGCTGCTTCCGACTGCGGCGGTTGCGAGGAAGCTCCGGCGACGACCCTCGTCTGCAAGAAGGTCTGGGTTCCCACGTCCGAGCAGAAGGAAGTCACCTGCACCAAGTACGTCACCGAGAAGGTCGAAGTGCCGTACACGGTGAACGTCAAGAAGTGCAGCTATGTCGACGAGCAGAAGGAAGTCACGGTGCACGAGTGCCAGGATGTCACCGAGACCCGTAAGGTCAAGGTCTGCAAGCACGAAGTGCAGGAGAAGACCGAGACCTACACCGTGAGTGTTCCGCACACGGTTCAGAAGGAGATCGAGGTCCAGGTCTGCAAATGCGTGGCCGTCGAAGTTGCCGCTGATGACTGCGGTGGCTGCGACTCTGGCTGTGGCTCGTCCCGTAGGAGCTGTGGCGGCTGCCACTGATTCGCGGGGCTGACCCGATCGATCGTCATTCAGGCGGGCCGGACGTTCGCGTCCGGCCCGCCGTCTTTTTATGACGGCCAAAACAAGTCGATTCCTGGCAGAAAACCGGATACTTGCGAGCCGTCCGGCGAGATGTTCTTCTGCGAATCCAGGGCCTTAGCAGCGACTGGAGGCCTCGGCAAACGTGCGGCACTGAAGCCGTGCAAGATCGTTCCTGAATGAGGGGTGCAAGGTGGGCGGCGTTCATCCAGCGGTCCGGACGGTGACATTGATTCAGACGATCCTTGCGAGCCTCGGTTTCTGCGCGGCGATCATGATGCCGCCGAGCATCATTCGCGCGGCAGACGAGAAGCAATCGACGACTGATTCCTCACCTGCGAACGAAAATTCACCGCTCGATCCCGCCTTCGTGGGCGCACTCGAACTCGCCCACGGTGCCGCGGTCACGACGTTCAACGCCCACGATCCCACAGCAATCGCGGGACTGTTCACAGAGTCGGGTGAGCTGATCGACGAAAATGGTGATGTTTATTCGGGAAGGGATGCCATACGGGAGGTGTTCTCGCGGTTCTTCGAGGCGTTTCCCAATTCGCAATTATTGATGGAGGTCGAGGACGTTCGGCGGATCGACGATGACCTGGCAATCGAGGAGGGAGTCCGTCTCGTCCTCGTCGACGAGGGTGAAACCGCGGCGCAGGTCAGGTTCGTGGCGGTGCGCACGAAAGAGGGCGAGACGTGGCCCATCGCCTCCTACAGGGAATTCGCAGACGACCCGCTTCCGACAGCTCGGGAGATGGTCGAACAACTCGATTGGATGGTTGGCGAGTGGATCGATGAGAGCCCGGAGAGTCGTACCCAGATCTCGTACCGATGGAGCGACGACGGCAACTATCTTCTCGGTGAATTCAACCTCGCCGTCGGTGGCCTCGACGCCGGGAAGAGCACACAGCGGATCGGTTGGGATCCGGTCGATCTGACACTTCGATCCTGGACGTTCGACTCGGATGGAGGGTTCAGCGAAGGAGTCTGGACGCCGGACGACGAAGGCTGGGTCGTTCGGTCATTCGCGACCCTGCCGGACGGATCGACGGGCAGTGCGACGCTCACATTCTCAACGGCCGATGTGGATCACGTGACCATTACCGGGGAGGACCGATTTGTGGCTGGTGAGTCCGAGCCGGATTTCACGATCACGATCGCTCGTCGGCAGCCCAGGCCTGACGACGAGGCGGCGGAGTCGACGCCCGCCACGGATCCGACCAAACCCAAGACCGAAGGTTCGAAATGACGGAGCGCATCGATATGCCGCGGCTCACCGGAGGATCGATCGCATCTCGGGTGTTGACGGTCGTTTTGCTCGTTCTGATGACCACCCTCGTCGTACCGCTGGCCTCGGCTGCCGCCAGGCCGTCGGCAGGACGAATGGGTGGCGGAGGGGCAAGGCCTTCCATGGCGCGGCCAAGCGGCAACGCCAGGCCTGCAGCGCGTCCCATGCCGTCGGCGCGTCCATCCCCGCACATGGCGATGCCCCAGTCGCGTCCCGCGATGCCCCAGTCGCGTCCCGCGATGCCTTCCACTCGTCCGGCGCCGTCCTCGATGGGCGGTTCACCAATGGGTCGTCCTTCAGCCGGCACCATGCAGCGACCGAGCTTTCAGCGGCCGGGGCCGAGCCTACAAAACCCGAATCTTGCAAGGCCATCACTCTCGAGCACGGCGCGACCGAATCTTGGAGGATCGCGTCCAGAATCAGGCGGTTTGCAACGCCCAGCCGTTCGCCCGTCACCGAGTGCGAAGCCGCCGTCGCCCGGTTTGAATGGACTCGGCTCGACTCGACCGGCACAGGGAGCCTCGCGACCAAATGAACTCGTCGCTGGGGGTTCGCCGTCCACTCGTCCGAGTTTCCAATCGCGTCCAGGCCTTGGTTCGATCCGTCCTTCACCAGGGTCGAATGCCGTCGGGTCCGGTGGTTCCGCGCTGACGAGGCCTTCGCAGCGGCCAGGAAGCGGGTTTTCAACGAGGCCGTCGCCTTCATTCCGACCCGGACAAATCGGTGGGACCGAAGGCGGCCTCGCCGGCGGTTCGATTGGCAATCGCCCAGGAATCGGCGGTGGCAACCGCCCCGGAATCGGCGGCGGCAATCGGCCCGGGATTGGTGGCGGCAATCGCCCGGTCGGGGGTGATCGTCCGCCGGTTGGTATGACGAAGCCCGCCCCTGGTTTTGAGCGACCCGTTCGGCCTGATCGGCCAGGAATCGTCGGAGACCGCCCAGTCCTGGGCGGAAACAGACCTGGCATCGGCGGTGATCGTCCAGGCGGCCTTGGAGACCGCCCCGGTGGGAATCGGCCCGGCGGGAATTGGTGGAACAACGTCGGCAACGACAACAGCATTCACAACAATTGGTTCCAGAACAATCAAAACTGGTTCACAAACGTCAACAACAACCAGGTGAACATCAATCGACCGTATGGCGGATACGGCGGCTGGGGACTCGGTGGATACGGGTATGGCTACGGCCATGGCGGGTACTGGCGCCGACATTACGTCAACCCTGGCTACGGCTGGTACAACGGGTGTTGGAACGGCAATTGGGGGGGGAATTGGTGGGCCCCTTTCGCGCTTGGCGCGGCCACCACCGGCCTGCTCACGACGTGCTCCGACTGGGGCCTCGGGTACGCGAGTCTGGGTTACGGCGGTGGATACGTGAACCCGTATTACGCCACGATTCCCGCTCAGGTCGCCGCCGTGAGTCCCTACGACTACTCACAGCCGATCATCGTCAACAACTATCTTCCGGCGGAGGGTGATGAATCATCCGAAGCGACGCCTCAGTCCGGCTCTGACCGATCGGAAACCGACGCCCTCGTCGACAAGGCCCTTGCGTCGTTCAAGGCCGGGTATTACGCGTCCGCGATCGCCGGGCTCGACAGGGCGCTAAAGCTCTCTCCCAAGGATTCCGTTCTCCACGAGGTCCGGTCTGTCGCGCTGTTCGCGCTTGGTCGCTATCCGGAAGCAGCCGCTGTCTTGAATTCCGTCCTCGCTGCAGCACCCGGCATGGACTGGACAACCCTCAGCAGCCTCTATGGCAATGTCGACGACTACACGACGCAACTCCGCAAACTCGAGGCGGCCTGCAAGAGCAACCCGTCGAGTGCCGCCAACCATTTTGTCCTGGCATACCACTATCTCGTTGGAGGTCACACGGATCTGGCAGCCGATGCCTTGCGGGTGGTCGTGCGCGAACAGCCCGGCGACGCTGTAGCCAAGCGGCTTCTCGAGGCAATCTCTCCCACGACACCGGAAGCTGAAGGCTCCACAACCGCCGCCCCGGCAGATGCCACGAAACCTGAAGAGGATCCAACATCAGCCGCCGATCCAGAGCCCGAAACCGATCTCGTGGGCCGCTGGAAGGCGACCGCTGGTGACGATTCGATCGAACTCACCGTGAATGAGGATTTTTCTTTTACCTGGAAGGCGACGCCAAAGGGTCAGCAGTCGGTTGAACTCACCGGGACGATCTCGACTTCGGCCGACGCGATCGCCTTGGAGAGCGAAAAAGCCGGCACAATGGTGGCCAAAGTCAAAAGCCAGGGGGCTGATGCCTTTGAATTCAGCCTCGCCGGAGCCCCCCAGGAAGCCCCTCCTCTTCGCTTCGAGCGGCAGAAGTAGCGCCCGCACGGCCCTCACAGTCGGTTTTCCACCCAGAATTTGCCCCGGCGTGAACCGATGGGTATTTGTGAACGTAAGGGGAGTCGGTGCGGGCGAGCCCACGCCGATGATCCGCCGCCGTTGGAGCGGATCCCTCACGAGTGCATTTTTGGTCGCCAATTGGTCGGGGCCCGTCGCTCCGCGACATCATGATGCTTCGAGAATTGTTCCGTCGTCGCTGGGGATCATCCGGTGCGGTGAGTTGCGCCTCACGAAAGGAACGAAATCGGACGCGACTGGGCATCGAGCGTTGTGAACCCCGGCGGGTGCTCGCCGCCGTTCCCGGACTCGACGATGTGCAAGGCGACGTCGATCCGGACGACGAGGTGTGGCACACCCTCACCTCGGGAGCAGAGGTTCTCGAGGTCGACCTCTCCATCCGGATCACCAACGGACAGGAGATCTACGAACCCTCGAACTCCGTCAAGTACACCGTCATCGTCACGAACGACGGTCCAGACGCCGCGACTGGGGCCAGGGTGGCCGTGTCGCTGCCGGAAGGCATTCACGGCACCACCTGGTCTGCGATTTACTCGCCGACCGCCTCCGGTTCCACCAGTGGTGTCGCCACGGGGTCCTCGGCGATCGACACCCTCGTCAACCTGCCCGCAGGTAGCGCCGCAATCTTCACTCTGAGTGGATCGGTCGACGCGCAGGCATTCGGTCAGTTGCGAGTTTCCGCAACCGTTAGTCCCGGGGCAGGCTCGAGCGATCAAGCCATCGGCGACAATGCATCTGCCGATGTCGATCGCAGGCCTCTTTTGGTTGTCGGAGCTGAATCGGCCAGGGTACGTGAAGGGGTTGCTCTGCCACCACAGGTGCAGGTGATCGATGCGGCCACCGGCTCCGTCCGCGCGAGCTTCGAGGCATTCCAAGCCGTCCCGCTTTCAAACGGTCGATCGCTCCGTCCCGGAGCCCGTGTCACCTTCGCCGACGTCGACGGTGACAGCGTTGACGAAATCCTCGCAACCCCGAGTTCGGGGCCCATCGGTGAACTCCGTGTGTTCCGCCAACTGGCGGATGGGAACTACGGCGAGGATCGTTCCTGGCGCAACCGCCCCTTCGGCAACCGTTATAGAGGAGGCCTGCAGCTCACGTCCGGTGACTTCGACGGCGACGGAGACATGGACGCGGCCGTCTCCAGCGATCGTGGCGCTGCAGAGATCGCACTTCTCAGAAGTACGGGAACTGCGTTCGCGGCCTTCGGATCTCAGGGACCATTCACGCCGTTCATTTCCGATTATCGCGGTAGCTCGCGTCTGGCCGCCTCCGACCTGACGGGGGACAAGCGGGCCGAATTGGTCGTCGCCAGCGGCCCACGAATCGCGCCGGTCGTGAAAGTCTATGGGCTCATGGGCTCAAGGCCTGAGGAGATCGACTCCATCACCCCATCCTCGGATATCAAGGGGGCCGTTTCCGTATCCATCAGCCGCTTCGATGCAGATGCGATTCCGGACGTCATCGTCAGTGGTGGACGCGGTCAAGCCTCGAGGGTCGAGATCTACGACGGCACGGTCAACGCCGCCGTCGCCAATGCCAAGCGATCGGCGACGGAAGGTTTCACCACGCCGTACGCCAGTTCGGAGACGGCCAATGCGGCCGTGTTCGCCGTAGGAGTCGACCTCGATGGCGACGGTCGACTCGATCGGGTCGTCACATGCCAGGGTCGTGGGGGATCCGAAGTCAGCGCACGGACGTTTACGAGAACCGGCACGGCGGTGACAAACGGAACGCCGACGTTCGGGAGAGAAACGAGCCTCGATTCGAGCCCGATCAATATGAGACTCGTGCAGACGGCATCGGGCCTGCAGTATCAGGACCTTGTCGTCGGGACCGGTCCGCAGCCGACGAATGGCCAGCGGATCTCGGTCCACTACGTCGGCAGCCTTGTCAATGGCGCGATTTTCGACAATTCGCGCACCAGGGCTCCTTCGCAAAACTCGAGTGGCCCCACCGACGGCAGGCCATTCGAGTTCATACTTGGGGCCCGTCAGGTCATCGCTGGCTGGGACGAAGGGCTCAGCACGATGCACGTCGGTGGGGTGCGGCGGCTGATCATTCCATCAAACCTCGGATACGGCTCAACCGGTCAGGGGCAGATTCCACCCAACGCCATCCTGGTCTTCGACGTCGAGTTGCTCACCGTGACCTGACCCGGCCGTCACGCATACCAGCCATGAAATCGAGGCACGGTCTCCTGCCGGTTCTCGATCGTGATCGCCCACCGTCGGCTGGGTTCAACCGCGCTCTACCAACGGCCTTCCAAGCCGAGATTCACTCCCTGAAGGAAGAGGCTGCCGGTGCTGTTGAGACCAGTACCACTCTCTGGCGTATCCGTGAAGTCCCATTGATCGGCCGCGAGCGCGACCCCCGTCACCCAGATCAAATTGTACCCGAGCCGCACCCCCCACGTGTCGTTGATCCTGCGGATGATCGTGAAGTTGAGGTCGCCGATCATCCCCATGCCTTCATCATCCACTGATCGAGGACCGCGGATCAACACTCCGTCAAAGGGCCCCACGACGGGACCCTGTGACTGCGAAAGAATCGACGCCACGACGGCCGCCTTGGCCCAGGTCTCGACACCCCAGCCTCGCCATTGCGTATGGCGTCTGTAGCCGACCTGCGGGCCGATGAGATTTGACGATGCCGTCACGCGGTACGACGTAGGCTCGTCGCCCACCTCGGCAGTGACATCGAGCGCCGCGGTGTCCTCCAGGCCGGCCCAGCGGATCCCGAGCATCCAGTCCCTCGCGGTGGCAAAGTCGGTGCTGCGATGCATGGCCCGCTTGGCACACGGGTCACATCCACCGAAACGGCAGGAGTCGAAGAAGTTCACCTCGATCATGTTCAGGCCCGCGTTTCTCCGCGGTTCGACCGCCGACGCACGGTCGAAGCCGGAATCGGCGATCGTCCCGAGATCCCCTGGGAGACGCAGCGTCTCATCGCCGAACGCTGCCGCATCGGCGTGCATGCTCCACAGTCCGAGCCAGCCGACTTCCCAACCCAAGTCATCATCCCCATGGGAACCGTAGAAAAGCCTCAGTCCCGGCGCCATCGATGATTCAAGGGCATCCGTGGACAGGGCGACAGCGCCTGAATCGGAGGTTGATTCGTTCTGAAGGGCGAGCGGTGCGTTCTTCGTGGCGTTGTTCGTCTGGAGATACAACACATCCAGGACGGCGTAGCGGCTCCAAGGAAATCGATCGTGTCGATCGCGGATCTTTGCGTCGCTTTGCGGTAAATAGCCATCCGCGACCACTGTCCCGAGTTCCGGCGACTCAGCACCGTCAACGGTCATGGGGATGGTCTCACCAGCGTTGAGAAATGGGGCGTACTCCTGCATTTCAGCAGGGAGGCGGAGGCCTTCGGCATTCGCGACGCCGACAAGTGACGAGAGCAGGCTCGCCGCAACGATCACCTGTTTTGACAGACGTCTCATCCGCTTCGTCCCAGAGGGCTTGCGACCGACCACCATGCGCCGACACATCTTTCGCTTTGGGCACTATCGGCAGATCCAATACGAACCGGCTTCATCGTCACGATCGGGCCGGTAGACCCAACCCACTCCGACCAAACTTCCTCGTCGACGCAAGAAAACCTGCCTGCCTTGCCGATGTTCTCAGGCCACGACGCTGCCATCGCAGTTTCGCGAATCCGAGGTCTTCCTTCATCTCTCATTTTCCGGAGTCTCTCCCCATGCTCGTCCTTTCCCGCAAGCAGAGTCAGCGAATCCGCGTCGGGAACTCGATCGTTCTCACGGTCGTTCGGGTCAGCGGCGACAAGGTGCGCATCGGGATCGAAGCACCGGAGGGGATGCGGGTCATCCGCGATGAATTGCCTCGGCTTACCGACACTACTGATGACGCCCGCGTAGCGTGAATCCTCGGATAGTCGCCAAATCGTTGACCTCCGGCACCGGACGCCCCTACGATGCGTTCGGGACGTCGAAAGACAAGGAGGACATATGATGCGATCGTCACGGGATTCGGTGCATGGATCGCGTACACGGAAGGCCAGGATGGCTGTCGAGTCCCTCGAGCGCCGGCTCCCACTTGCGGGCGACGTCTCGATCTTCACGGGAAGCGGCGGCCTACGGATCCTCTCGGGAGAACTCGACCAGGATCTTTCCATTGAGCAAATGTCAGCCGGAGAGTTTCGAATCGTCGGCAACGACGGCGAGACCTTTCGCGTGAACGGTGCCGATCCGGTCGAGGGTCCGGTCATTGTCTCCGGCATCACGAAGGGCCTGCTCGTATCCGTCGGCGACGGGAATGACGTGGTCTCGATCAGCGGTCTCTCCTCAACCGACACGCTCACCTCGATGGTGACGCTTCTGACCGGCCGTGGGAGCGACTCCGCGACGATTGAATCTGCCCGAATCAACGGTCCACTGACGATCGACACGGGCCTGCGCGACACGAGCGTCGACGCTGACAGTGTCGTCCTGACACACCTGTCGGTGTCCAAGTCGCTGGTGATCAACACGGGCCGTGGTGACGACGCCGTCGAAATAGACGGCGTTTCGGCAACGGTCGCATCCGTGACGATGGGCGATGGGGCTGATTCGGTCGACATCGCCGCCTCGGCTGCGGTGGCATTCGACTCACTCGTGTTGATGCTCGGTGCCGGCGACGACACGGTCGAGATCGGATCCGGGACGCTCGCGCTGCGTCAGCGACGAAGCCTCTTCGCCGGAGGAAATGGGAGTGACAGCCTTCAGGGACAGTCCAATCTCACCGAGGTCTCACTGGGACGGCTTGTCTGGACTGGATTCGAAGTGGTCGGTTCGTAGGCAAACCCGCCGGGGAGTCGTCGCCATGAGAGGGCGAGCATGGGCTCCCGGAGATTCGTCCGGCGACCATCCATCAGTGACCCTATAGGCGTTCACTGGCCAGATCCGCAAGCGCCGACCGCTCCCCCTTTTCCAGGGTGATGTGGGCGTAGAGGCCCTGGCCGACCATCCTGTTGATCAGGTAGGAGAGTCCATTCGACAGCGCATCGAGATACGGCTGATCGATCTGGGCGATGTCTCCGGTGAAGACGATCTTCGTTCCCTCCCCGGCCCGCGTGATGATCGTCTTCACCTCGTGCGGCGTCAGATTCTGAGCCTCGTCAACGATGAAATAGATCCGCTGCAGACTGCGGCCGCGGATATAGGCCAACGGCGTGATGGTGAGTTTTTCCGTCTCGCGCATCTCCACGATTCGCTGCGCCGCCTGCGTGTTTTCGCCACATTGGTGACGGATCACCGTGAGGTTGTCATAGAGGGGCTGCATGTAGGGGTCGATCTTGTCGGCCACGTCACCGGGCAGGTATCCAAGGTCACGGTTGGAGAGAGGCACGACCGGCCGCGCAAGGAGAATCTGCCGATATCGCTGGCGGCACTCAAGTGCCGCCGCAAGCGCGAGAAGCGTTTTACCCGTGCCGGCGGTGCCCGCAAGTGTGACGAGTTTGATGTCGTCGTTGACGAGTACCTTGAGGGCGAAGGACTGCTCGGCGTTTCGCGGGGAGATTCCGTAACAGGTCGCCTTCTCGACCCTCAGGAACGTGCGGTCGATCGGACGGTACGTCGCCAGGACCGACTTGCTGCCGTCCCGAAGGATGAAATTCTCGTGGGCCCGCGGACTCTCGACGAAGGGCAATTCATCGGCGGACACCGCACCCCCGTCCGTGTAGAAGCGGCTGATGACCTCGCCCCGGACGCCTTCGACGACACGCTTTCCCGTATAGAGCTTGTCGAAGCTCTCCACCTTGTCGGATGTGTAGTCCTGCGCGGGCAGCCCCAGCGACTTGGCCTTCATTCGCAGATTCGTATCCTTCGACACGATGATCACCGGACGAGGAGCCGTTCGATCTTGCAAGGCGAGGGCCGTCGCGAGGATCCGATGGTCGGGCGAGTCCTGAAGAAACGCCTCCTTCAAACGGCGATCATGCCCGCTTGAGAGCACGACCCTGATCGATCCCAGGCCTTCACCGAGCGCCGCTCCCTCCGTCGAAAGCACGTCGCCCGTGAGTGAATCCAAGCGTCGGAGAAACTCCCTCGCCTGGAAGTTGATGTCCTCGTGCCCGCGTTTGAATCGGTCGAGTTCCTCGAGGACCGTGATCGGCACGGCCACGTCGTTTTCCTGAAAGTTGCGGATACATCCACAGTCGTGGAGGATGACATTGGTGTCGAGGACGAACAGTTTCGCGGAGGAGTTCGACATGGGACCGTATCCTAGCAACCTGGGGCCGAACACCTCACGCAGGCCATTCGCGACCGATCACCCTCCGTCGTTGAGCACCACGTCTCGGACGCACCACGGACCGCGTCCAACCATCCTCCCGGCCTTGCAGGCCGGACGATTGACCACGGTGATCATCGCAGGCCTCCTCATCACCACAGCAGCACCACTGGTCACGGCGGGCGACTGGCCGCAAATACTCGGCCCCGCCCGTGATGGGCGCGCCGCGGCCGACGAGCGACTCGCGGAATCCTGGCCGTCATCCGGCCCGAGCGTCGCGTGGCGAAAGCCGGTCGGTGCCGGCTATGCGGGCCTCGCGGTCGTCGGAGGCCGGGCGATTCTTTTCCATCGGGTCGGGAGTCGGGAGGTCGTCGAGTGCCTCGATACAGGATCGGGGCGGACACTCTGGAGTGACGGCCATGAGACCACCTTCCGTCCCCAGGTTGGCTCGGGTGACGGCCCCCTGTGCACTCCTGTGGTTGCAAGCGGGCGAGTGGTGACCTACGGGGCTCAGGGCGTGCTGTCGACCCACTATCTGGATGACGGCCAGCTCGTCTGGAGGCGCGACACCCACCGTGAGTTCTCGGCTCCCGAAGGCTATTTTGGCGCGGGCTCTACGCCGCTGGTCGTGGGCGACCGGGTGGTCGTCAACGTTGGTGGTCGCACAGGCGGTGTCGTGGCCTTTGCACTCGAAACAGGGGAAATACTCTGGACGGCGACCGACGAGCAGGCGAGCTACTCGGCTCCGATCGAGGTCGCCGTCAATGGACGCCCACACGTGCTGGCCGTCACTCGATACCGATGCCTATTGATCGACGCGGACGGTGGCGCCGTACGGTGGGATTTTCCATTCGGAATGCGCGGGCCGACGGTCAACGGAGCCTCCCCGATCCTCTTCCGGACAGCGTCGGCCGACGATCGCCCTCGGCTCCTCGTCACGTCTTCCTACGGAATCGGCTCCATCGCCGCCGCGTTCGACGGGAGCGGCGTCGAGCGACTGTGGGAAGGGACCGAGGCGCTGGCGAGCCAATACGCCACACCGGTCGTACTCGACCGACACGCGTTCTGCATCGACGGCCGAGACGACCTGCCCCCGGCTTCTCTCACCTGTGTCGATCTCGTCACGGGGCGGGCGACATGGACCGAATCGGACTTCGGCTACGGCACGCTCGTGGCCGCCGGTGACCTGCTCATCGCCACCAAGACCGATGGCGAGATCGTCCTCCTGCGTGCGAATCCCGAACGCTTCGATCGCCTCGGCAAGGCCCGCCCGATCCGCGGCACCCTCCGGGCCCTCCCCGCGCTGTCCGCGGGCATGCTCTACGTCCGCGACGACGAGTCGCTCGTCTGCCTCGACGTCGGACGCGATCGCCGCGACCCTTGATCTTCCCGTCACGATCTCCTGCCACCGCCGTGGGAACGCCGCCACACCTCGGCGAGCACCACACCGCAGGCGACTGAAACGTTCAGGCTTTCGACCGAATCTGTTCCGGGCACACGAAGTGTCCGTGATGCCCTCTCGAGAATCGCTTGCGAAACCCCCTTCCCCTCGCTCCCAAGCGCGATGATAACCCTGTCGGGAATCACCCCTGCGAAGAGACTCTCACCTCGTCCACTGGCGGTGGCGACCAATCGATACCCAGACTGCTCGAGGCGGGTCATGTCGCCAGCCGGATCGCCAAGAGCACAGACCGGCACGATCTCCGCAGCGCCCTCAGCCACCCTTGCGGTCGCTGCCGAAATCGGCGGCAGATCGCCGGCCCGACCCATGACGCAACCGACGCCGAAGTGTGCGGCCGTGCGCAGAATCGACCCCAGGTTGTGCGGGTTCGAGACTCTATCAAGAAACACGAGCGGCCCCTCGATGCGTCGCTCGTCGATCGCCCGAAGCAAGTCGTCGAGCATCCAGCGTTGAATCTCCTGCGCGAGTATCGCGATCCCCTCGTGGTGGAACGAACCGGTAAGTCGTCGGAGGCTCTCCGAGTCGACCACCTGGAAGCCCCGCTTGTTGGCGGCGCACCATGCGAGCAGTTTCCCAAATTGTCGACTGCGGGGCTCGTCGAGGTAGACGCGTCTGATCGCGTCGGGACGCCTGTTGAAGATCGCCTCACAGGCCCGTTGTCCATGGTACGTCTCCTCGTCCTTGCGACGATGGCGACCGTTCGGTACCCCGCGAGGTCGCGACGGCGGAACCGATGCCTTGGCAGGAGAATGTCCGACGACTGGTCTCTGGCGGTCCTGAGATTCCTGACTGGGCGGATCGCGTCGCTTCTTCCGGGATGGTTTGCGGGGCGGCATGGTGCATTGCTACCCACCGCGACGGCGCGAGAGCATGAACTCGTTTCCTTCCGTGTCGGTGCACATCGCCAGGTGGGGAGGCTCCCCGTTCTCGGGCTTCGGCTCGTGGGTCAGGCTGCCTCCGGCGGCGACGACTTCCTCGGCGGCCGCGACGACGTCGGCCACCTGGATCCCCAGACCGGTCCACGTGCGTTTGCCTTCACCGCCAGAGTGAATCGCGATCACACCGCCGGCGATACCGATCTCCGTGATGGCCGGATGCTCGCGGATCACCGCTCCGCCGAACGTTCCGGACCAGAAACGGACGGCCCGACGGGTATCCGCCGCCCAGAGGACAATCTTGATCCGCTCGACATCCACAGCCAACGTCTCCGAAAACCGTCAATTGTACCCTGCCCTCGCGGGTTCCCCGCATGGGACCATCGTCAGAAGGGCGGCAACATGACGCTCCGGGACGATTTCGGACCTCACAGACCGGCGTGAACGACCGCACCCGGAACAGGGCAGGGGGCGGAATCGACGTACTCGGCGACGCTGAAAGCCTTCGCCTCGACGTCGTCGATGCAACGCAGCCGTCGTTCACGGCCGCGGGGAACGAGGCTGTAGTGCCTCGCCCGAGTGAGCATGTCGATCACCTCTTTGCAGGATTTTTCTCGAGTCACCCAGAGCGCAGGACTGATCCGCCTCAGATCGACCGACACCGAGTAGGTACGGAGCATCTTCTGCCTCCCCTTCACGTATTCCGGGAAGTACGACGCCGCGAGTTCGTGCAGGCGCCGAGAACTCGGGTCTCGCCAGCGAAGGGAGGGGCCGTTGCTTTTCGACACGGCCCCCCAATGACGGCCCTCGCGAAAGAGCGCGATCACGTGGTCATCGTCTCCCTCGGCCGCTCCCATGTCCATCAGCAGCGGAGGACGGCCCGCCATGCTCATCGCACAGGCCGCCACCAGCGCCGCCTCGATGCAATGCGCGCTGTTTTCCCGCAGCACACCGACGACGGAATGTGCCGTCCATCCGAACTTTTCGAAGTTCATGGGAATCGAGACG
>JBJTBB010000337.1:0-2678 GCA_046091125.1 Planctomycetaceae bacterium | reverse complement strand
CCCATCTCCCTGCTGCGATCGAGCGACGAATCGAGTCGGCCGCATCGGCCGTTCGCGCCTCGGCCCGGCTGGACTTCACCGCCAAGGCCGCGCCGCAGGTGGCCCGGGCCGTCGCGGAAGCCGGGTGCGCTCCCCGGTGCGTCGTGGAATCGGTCGCAATCGAGAAGCTGGTCGACGAACTCGTCGATCACATGCTCGAGCAGGGGCTCGCCTCGTTCGCCGATCTGCGGGATGCGGTGTCACGGAACCAGTACAAGCTCCCCGACGTCACCGGTTTTCGAAACTGGCTCCTCCGGGATCCGCTGGTCCTCGTCGACCGCGGCATCGCCGCACGCCTGTCGGACGTCTACCGGCCGGCACCGTTTTATCTGCTGGGCATCCAGCGACTCAGCGCGGTCGCGTTCGGCACGGCCGCCGGTCGGTTCGTGACGACGCATCTGGTGCTTCCGTTTGGCGGAGCGTCGATCGTTTTACGAGGGCTCGCCCACGTTGCCGAACTGTTCGGCGAGCGATTTAAAACACTCGAGCACATCCTCCACGGCGCGACGGCCACTCTCGTCGCAGGAGGATTCCTGGGGTGCCTGATCCATCTGCCCGTTGCCCGTCGGGCGATCTTCGAGGCCGGCAGGGGAGTCGGGCGTGCGATGCGATTCCTGTTTGTCGCCCTTCCTTCCATGGTCCTGCGATTGCCGCTCGTGGTGCGGCTGTTGCAGGGATGGCTGGGGGCGGTTTTGAGGTTGAGGGTGCTCGGTCCGATGGCGGCGGGAGCGATCGAATACCGCCTGTTGCGGGCGGTCGGGCTTCCCGGCGGCCTGCCTGGGATCGTCGTCGCGGTGCTTCTGGTCGTGGCCAACGTCGCCTTCGCGCGGTCGCGTGCCGGCAGGTTCCTCTGGAACGTGGTGGCCGAAGGGCTGTCGTGGGGCTGGCGGGCGATCCGCGTGCATTTCATCATCGGACTGTTCGAACTGGTGATGGATTTCTTCCGGAATGCGAGCGACCTGCTCGAGCGACTGCTGCACGCCGTTCAGGAGCGGCTGCAGGTGCGGTCCGGCGAATCGCGATTCGTCGTGGGTGCGAAGGCCGTCCTCACGGTTCTGTGGTCTGTGGTGGATGAGTGCATCCGCTTCTGCGTGACACTCCTGATCGAGCCCCAGATCAACCCCATCAAGCACTTTCCAGTGGTGACCGTCTCGCACAAGCTGCTCGTGCCGCTCATTCCCACGATCTCGCGACAGGTCGCGGCCGCCATGGGTCTGAGTACCGGCTCGGCGGTGGCGGCGGTTACGGCCGTTTCGACCTGCATCCCTGGCGTCTTCGGTTTCATGGCCTGGGAGTTGGGAGAAAATTGGCGGCTCTACGCCGCCAATCGCCGCAAGCTGCTCGCGGCGATGCCTGTCGGTCGTCATGGTGAAACGATCCGTCGACTCTTGCGCAGGGGTTTTCATTCCGGTACCGTCCCCAAGGCTTTCGCTCGTCTGAGGCGGTATCAGGGCGGGCGATTCGCCGGCGGTGTCGCTCGGCTGATCGGCAGCGGCCGTCCCAGTGCGGGCAAGGCGGCACGGGCGCTTGGCCAACTCGAGGCTGCCGCAGCGGACATCGGTCGATTCGTCCAGAGGGAATGTCTCCGACTGCTCGCCTCCGTGCCGGCCTATCGACATCGACACGTTGTCGTGCGAGACGTGCATCTTGCGACGTCATCGCTCCGCGTGAGACTTTCCAGAGGAGAGGCCATCGACACCACGATTCGATTCGTCCAGGATGCGGACCAGACGATCCTCGTGGTGGATGGAGATGGTTGGCTCGCTGAGGCCTCGCCGGACGATCGTCTCCCCTTTGCACGGGCGATCGTGGGACTGGCCGCCTTCGGTGGAGCCCGAGTCGTCCGCTGGGGAGACGTCCAGTGCGACCGGGGCGACGGTCCATCGCAGGAAGCGGTCTGCGAGCCTGCGACACTCGAAGAAACCGCCAAGGCCCTGTCCGAGGGACACTCTGCGGTCATCCTGCCGGCGATTCCTTGGAGCGACTGGTCAGCGGCCTGGGGGGCTCTCGAACCGACCATCGACCTCGATGGGCGGGGTGCTTCCTGAGCGAGCCGCCAGTGCATCGATCATCGTGAAACGACGGCCACCTCCAGCGGTCTGCCCGACGAGAAATCAAGAATGCTGTTCCCCGTGCAGGAGGAGATCTGCTCCATCGCCTCGCGGGTGAAGAAGGCTTGGTGGGCCGTGACCACGACGTTGGGAAACGTGAGCAGCCGCATGAAGACGTCGTCACGGATGACGTCGTCGCATCTGTCCTGAAAAAAGAGATTCTGCTCCTCCTCATACACGTCGATGCCCAGGTGACCGATACGGCCCGACTTGAGCCCGTCGATTACCGCCCGCGTGTCCACGAGGCCGCCACGGCTCGTGTTGACGATCATCACCCCCGGACGCATCAGTCTGATGCGTCGGTCATCGACGAGGTGTCGCGTGGCCGGGATGAGCGGGCAGTGCAGCGAGAGGAAGTCGGCCGAGGCGACCAATGCAACGACGGGTGCGTCCCGGACACCGCGGGCGAACAGTGCCGGCGACGGAGTCGGATCGTGTGCGAGCACGTCGAGTCCCATGCCGAGCAGGAGTTCGGCCACCCGGCTTCCGATCCTGCCGGTACCGACGACGCCCGCCGAGCGGCCGTGG
>JBJTBB010000336.1:0-3890 GCA_046091125.1 Planctomycetaceae bacterium | reverse complement strand
CGCCGGACCACTTCCACGTCTCACGCCACTCATCGTTCCCCATCACGGCGGCGTAGCTCACCTGCGAGTAGTTTTCGCCGGTAGACGCGTTCCACACAATATTTTCACCGACGTTTCCGTCGGTGGGGCATTGATAGACGGAAATTTTGGTGGGCCCCATCGCAATCCTGGCGGCAACTACATCTGCCGACGTTCTCGCCGCCCTGATCCCGGCGAGCACGTTCGCCTGCTCAAGATACTCGAGGAGCTTCGTGGTCCAGCCGCCCACGGAAGCGCCCGACGCAGGCGTCAGGGTGCTGTAACCACCATTGGTAATGATCGCGTCGAAGTAGACCGGGCAGCCGGCCGGCCACTCGCCGGTGGCCGACTCGTGGGCGTGGCAGGCTAAAACCATCTGACGCAGATTATTTTGGCCTCGATTCATACGCGCTGACTCGCGTGCAGACTGGATGGCGGGCAGCAGCATACCGATCAGTGCGGCGATGATGGCGATGACGACAAGCAATTCGACAAGCGTCAATCCCGGGTGATGAACGTAAAGTGAACGCATATACGTTTTTCGAGCAAACAGGTGGAAAGCTGAGATCGGGCCAGCGGGTCGCTATGTCACCAAACGGGCGTGAGACAAACATCCGAGGGGACCAGCCACTATAGTGCCGGCTCCCGCTCATGCCATGACGACCGGCCGTGTGCCGCCACCTTTTACTCCGTTGACTGGTTTTGGCTGGTGACTTGTCGGGGTGGAGGGCTGGCCTGATGCTTTGACATGTTATTCGGATGGACTGATCAGGCTTGTTCGTTTCGGGATTAGCGGTTCGACAGCCCGGCTGTATTCGGCACCAAATTGGATTTGACGATTACTCGAATCGATACCTTTTCCCTCCCGTGACCGGTGAAACTGACGACTGGGGCAAAACCGAATGTGCGCCTGGAAGTCGTTGTCCAGCAACGACTAGACGTCGATTGTGTGGTTTCTCCGAGAGTTATAAAAACGTCGCGAGTCAAATTTCTAATTCCAGGGCCGTTGGTTCGAGTCCAGCCGGGCTTATTCGAATAGGCATGGCCGGAGACGGCCCATTCGCCGGCATGATCAACCGAAAAGCTCCAGCACGGGCTTGCCCGATGAGAAGGGGGGGCGAGTGATTCCCGTGTTCTTGCCGATTTCGTTCAGCGGGATCCCCAGAGTGTGGAGGATCGTGGCATGCAGATCCTGTGGAGTCACGGGATTGTTCCTGGGGGCCGACCCCGTCTTGTCTGATTCCCCGTAAACGGCGCCGCCGCGAACGCCTCCGCCCGCGACGATGGCGGAAAAGCACTGCGGCCAATGCTGCCGCCCTGGCGGTCCCTGTGTGAGAATCGTGGGTGTGCGGCCGAATTCGCCCACCGCCACCACGAGGGTGTCGTCGAGCATGCCGCGGTCTTTGAGATCCACAAACAGGGCCGAGAGGGCCTCGTCCAGCCGGGGGAGGCACCAGCCCCTGCCGTAGGACCCCGCCCCGAAGGCATTCCCCATGCCCATGTTGCCGCCGTGCATGTCCCAGCTTGAACTGGGCGGTCCGCCGCCATTCTCACCAGGAGCAGGCCCCACCCAACCATTCACCGTGACGAACCGCACGCCCGCCTCGACCATGCGCCTCGCGAGGAGCAGATTCTGCCCGATGGGATGCATCCCGTAACGCTCGCGAACACTGACCGGCTCCTCGTGGAGATTGAATGCGGCCCGGCCTTCGGGACGGGTCATGACATCGAAGGCCCTCTCCCGCATCTCGTCCCAATCCTTGCCGATGGGCTCGTCAGCCACTCCTCCCGAGTCGATTTTGTCCAGCAGCCGCCTCCGTCTGTCGAGCCGTTGCGAGTCGCCGGGGTCGAAGATCTCCGGCACCTTGAAAGTTGGCATCGCAGGATGATTCTCGGCCGACCCGATGAAGATGGGCGCGTACGAGGAGCCGAGATATCCTCCCGATCCGATGTTGGGGGCACAGAACACTGGCGGCCCGACGCACTTGATGAGCCAGGCGTTTGTTAGCAGATTGCGCTCACTGGCGAGGTGCTTGGCGACGACCGAGCCGATGTAGGGGAGATCGTCCGGCACCCCCTGCTGGACTCGCTCCACGACCTGACCGCTGAGTAGATTGTGCATTGCATCGAAGTGATTGCTGATCGGCCGCGGGTGCGTCATCGAACGGATCAGGCAGAAATGATCCGTGATCTGCGCGAGCTTCGGATGCAATTCCGACAGTTGCAAGCCGGGTACCTTCGTCGGAATCGGCTTGTACGGACCTCGGACCTCGAGGGGCGCCTCGGGTTTGAGATCCCAGGTGTCGATATGACTCGGCCCGCCGCAGAGCAGCACGAAGATGCAGCATTTTTTGGACCGCACCGCGTTGCCGTCGGCGTCGAAACGGTCCTTGCCTAGAACCATTCCCGGGACCGCGAAATTGAGGAATCCCATGCCGCCGGCCTGGATCGCGGACCTTCGAGAAATTTGGGTGAGACTCATGGCGTTGGGATTTGAAGAGGGGGATGGGTATGACTCATTTCACAAAAAGTGTCCTTTACCCGGCAGAGAAAAGTCAATCCGATTGTGGTTCGGCTTTACGCATTGCGATGCCGCCGCCTCCGAGCAGCCCGTCAGAGTCGGATCGCACCCCAGCGACCTGTGGTATGGAACGGCTCCCGCTTTCGCACCCGGCATCGGAGACTTCGGCCACGAGTCATCGCGGGGCGCTTCCTGAAAGTGACCTTGGGCTGGGATCGACCGCCGCTGAGTCCGACGGACATGAACTCGCTTCTAGCGGCGAGGGGACCACATGTCGCGATGGGCATTCATGATGACCGAGACCACGTGACCACTGAGACCTTGAGAATTATCTGTGGCTCGTCACGGAAATCGAAACGACAGGCAGCCCCAGACACCGCGCTGCGAGTGCTGCGGGTGGATGCCGAGAATCGCTGCAAAATGTTCGGCAATCACCGAGGTCTCGCCTGCGAGCAGGCCGGAAAGCACGAGCTCACCGCCCCGGCGGCTAACGTGGCCACAAAGTGCGATGGCCTGCTCGAGCAAGACCTCTGCGACGATGTTGGCGACGATGACGTCATAGGAATCGGTCGTGCCGGACAGGTCGTGGGCGAGATGCAGCCGGTCGTCGACGCCATTGCGTTGAGCGTTGCCATGCAGGGCGGCGTGTACGTTCGTGTCGATCTCGATGGCTTCGACCCGCTTTGCCCCGAGCACGACCGCTGCGATACCGAGACTCCCGGAGCCGCTGCCATAGTCAAGCACTCGGTCGAATCGTTCGGTACGCCGACGCCGGTCGGCGAGGGCTACCAGGCACAGCTGCGTGGTTTCGTGGAGACCGGTGCCGAATCCGATTCCCGGCTCGATGAAGATCGTGGCGTCGCCGTTACCGTCGATCCCGGCCGCTCCCTCTTGCCATGACGGCCGCACCGTGCCGAACCCCGAAATGGTGATCGGTTCAAATGGCGGCGGCCGCTCGCGATCGACTCCTTCATCGGCACGGACACCGCGGATGCGGCATCCGGCGATATCAGTGACGAGTCCGGCTGCAGAACGGGCCGACCATTCGTTGGCGAACCACCACTCCGCGTCAGTGACGGCCAGATCCGCGATCCAGTCACGATCCGGCGGTGAGGCGGCGGTGTCGATCACCATCCAAGATGGCACGAGCCGACGGGCGGCCGCGTCAGCCGCGGTGACGATGCCTTCGTCGATACCCAGCAGTCCGTCGGCACGTTCCCAGAGCCAGGCATGGAACTCGTCTCGGCTGACGACGACGCCGTCGGGAAGCGTGACGGACATGTCGATCGTGACCGCGACGATCCACGGTGGAGCGGTTGGGGCAGTTTCGTTCACGTCCAGTCAGTCCACC
>JBJTBB010000335.1:0-9157 GCA_046091125.1 Planctomycetaceae bacterium | reverse complement strand
GAGTGGAACATCGATCATCACCGCCGAAGGCCTCACCGACGCCGCGAAGAAGGTCGTCGCCGCCGCCCGTTCCGCCACATGAACCACCCCGTCGTCTGCCGACTTCCGGCCCTCCCCGGTTTTTTCAAGCCATGAGCATCCTTGTCGACCGCACGACCCGAGTCATCTGCCAGGGCATCACCGGCAAGTCGGGGGAATTCCACACTCGCGGCTGTCTTGATTATGGCACCCGCATGGTTGGCGGCGTCACGCCGGGCAAGGGAGGGGAGACCGTCGCGGGGTTACCGGTCTTCGATACCGTGGCGGAGGCGGTCGATGCCACCGGTGCCAGCGCAACGATGATCTTCGTGCCGCCTCCATTCGCCGCCGATGCGATTCTCGAGGCGGTCGGGGCAGGGATCGAGGTGATCGTCGCGATTACCGAGGGCATTCCCGTGCTCGACATGGCCCGCGTGCTGCCGGTGGTGCATGCGTCGAAGAGCGTGCTCATCGGTCCGAACTGCCCCGGAGTCATCACGCCGGCGGAGTGCAAGATTGGCATCATGCCAGGCTACATCCACGCGCCGGGCCACGTGGGGCTCATGAGTCGCTCCGGTACCCTCACCTACGAGGCTGTGTGGCAGCTCACGCAGTTGGGGCATGGTCAGAGCACCTGTGTCGGTCTTGGTGGCGACCCGCTCGTCGGATCGAGTTTCGTCGACATCCTCCGTCGATTCGAGGCCGATCCGGATACGCACGCGATCATGATGATCGGCGAGATCGGCGGGTCAGCCGAGGAGGAGGCGGCGGCCTTCGTGAAGGAGCATGTCACCAAACCCGTGGCGGCCTTCATCGCGGGCCGCACCGCGCCGCCCGGCAAGCGGATGGGGCATGCGGGCGCCATCATCTCGGGCGGTAAGGGAACGGCTGAAGCGAAACTCGAGGCACTTCGCGATGCCGGCATCGAGATCGCGGAGAGTCCAGCCGACATGGGTGCGGCGATGGCGCGTTCGATCGAGCGACGCGGCTCACGCGGATTCTCGGGGCGGTGAGTCACCGGGCCGTCAGCGGCGAGCATCTCGTCGCCGACGCGAGGATACGCGTGATGCTCCTCGAGCGTAAACCACCCTCCGGGATTCTTCTGCCATGCATGAAAAACGACCGTTATCACCATCGGGAGTCCGGCTGGCTACACTGACGAAATGAAGGTGAACCTGTTCATCCCTTGTTTCGTCGACCAACTCGCGCCGCAGGTGGGGCTGTCGGTGGCGGCTGTGATCGAGCGGCTTGGCCACGAGGTCGAGTTTCGGGAGGCACAGACCTGTTGTGGGCAGCCGAGCTTCAATGCCGGCCACTGGGACGAGGCCCGCGAGGTGGTCATCCGGACGATTCGCATCTTTGACGGCGCCGAGGCCGTCGTCGGTCCTAGCGGTTCCTGTGTGGCGATGATGCGGGTCTTCTATCCGGAGCTGATGGAGGGCACTCCACACGAGTCCGCCGCGCTCGATTTGGCCTCGCGAACCTACGAGTTCGGTGAGTTTCTCGTCAGAAAGCTGGGCGTCACCGATGTCGGGGCCAGGTTTCCCCATCGCGTCACGTACCACGATGGCTGCCATGGCCTTCGTGAACTCAGGGTGAAAGACGAGCCGAGGACGCTCCTCAGGGCCGTTCGCGACCTCGAACTGGTCGAATGCGACGAGCCGGAAAGTTGCTGTGGCTTCGGTGGGCTCTTCAGCGTCAAGTTCCCGATGATCTCGACGGCGATGGCCGAGGTAAAGGGGGATTCGCTCTCGCGGACAGGCTGCGACTGGATCGTTTCGAGCGACCCGAGTTGCCAGATGCAACTCGATGGCTGGCTTTCACGCAACGGGCGGACGATCCGAACGATTCATCTGGCAGAAGTGCTCGCGAGCCAGTGAGCGGGTTGTCGAAGGGATGGTTGTCAGACCCGGTGGCGGCGAGAGTCTCGTCGCTGACGCGGGGATAAGCGTAACGCTCCTTGAGCATTCGCCGACCCCCGAGCCTTTTCGAACAGGCGGGGCTGCGCCTCCTGAAGCAGTCAGATCTGATCGAGGAAGCGTTTCACATCCGATGGACGGCATGGAAACAGTGTCGGGCGGTCTGGTGACGGCTGGGTCGTGAGCGGCTCGGGGTGCCTGTCATCGCAGTTCATTGCGAGTCGGCGTCCACATCGCCATCTTCCGCCGTTGACTCGTCGCCTTCACCTCCGTCTTCTGGGTCGGCGGCGGATGGCGACACGACGATCATGCGGTCCCAGCGGCCACCACCGATTCGATATCGTTCGACGAGGCCGATGTCTCGGATTCCGTTGCCGTTGAGGTCGTTCTCCTCGAGCTTCTCCGAATAGACGCCGTTCCCGTCGCTGTCCAGAAACGGCTCGTCGCTGTCGAAAGAGCCATTGCTGTTGGAATCTTGGAAGGGTTCGCCCCAAAGGGGCGGTTCGTCATCGGTGTTGGTTTCCGTGTCGGTTTCCGTGTCACTTTCGTCTGCCACGTCGGCATCGTCAGGCCCGCCGGATGCAGCGCCTGCATCGGCCCCTTCGGGCCGTTCATCGGATGCCGTCGATTCATCACCGGTGGTGTCATCTGGTGGTATGTACTCAGATCCCGGTTCACCATCGAGCAGGATCGCTCGAGTATCGCTGTCCGACGTGGTGATCGACCCAAAAATCGCAAGCATGCGGGGACCAAAGTCGAGGCGAAGTTTCGATGTATCGGGGCGGAAGTCCGCAGGCAGCGGTGCCATCGATAGAGCGAGCAGCACCGCTGCACCGAGGACGATCCCGGCGACGGCCCCGGCGACGGCCCCGGCCACGCCGTCGTACGGAGCAGGAAACCGTACCGCGTCCTCTTTGACGAGCGAACCGATCGCCACTCTTGAGACGGCCCACACGACGACGAAGGAGACGAGGAATGCCGTGAGACCACACCACTCTTCTGGGCAGCCGACCTCGGCCACGAGTGCGGTCATCCAGTCCAGGAGCCCCAGCGCCGCGAACGTGGCTGCAAGTACTTGAAACGCTGACAGAAGCGCAACGAACGCCCCCGTCGTGTGCCCGAAGACCGCCATGCCCGCGATGACCAGTAACAGCACTGGATCGGCGAGCCTCTGGATCACCGCAGCGAAGAGGGGCATCTCACTTCCTCGTCACCCGCGCGAGTTCGTTCAGGCTCGTCATTCCTTCCAGCACCTTGAAAAAACCCATCTCTTGAAGCGTCCGCATGCCAGCCTTGCGGGCCGCAGCCTTGACGGCCTGGATTGAAGGTCGCCCGACGAGCAGCTCGCGGATACTGTCGTCCACCACCATCAACTCATACACCCCGGTGCGGCCGCGGAAGCCGGTCCCCATGCAGTCCGGACACCCTTTGTCGTGCTCGCGGAAGAAATGCCCCGCCTTCTCCTTGGGGATCTTCCAGGTGGCGAGAAAATCATCGGTGGGCACGTAGGGCTCCTTGCACTTGGGGCAAAGCACCCTCACGAGCCGCTGGGCAAGTACGGCCGTGAGAGCCGACTGGATCAGCGTCGTCTCGATGCCTATATCCATGAGACGAGTGATGGTCGTGGCCGCATCGTTCGCGTGAATGGTTGAAAAGACAAAATGCCCGGTGAGGGCCGACTGCATGGCGATCTCAGCCGTCTCCTTGTCGCGAATCTCCCCGATGAGGATTACGTCGGGATCCTGGCGGAGAACGCTTCGCAGAATGTTGGCGAACGTCAGGCCGGCGGCCGTGTTGACGGCGGTTTGGGAGATATTGTCAAGCTGGTATTCGATTGGGTCCTCGATCGTGATGATGTTACGCGAGTACGCATCGATTTCGCCGAGGGCCGCGTAGAGTGTCGTCGTCTTGCCTGAACCGGTCGGCCCACAGACGAGCATCATTCCATGGGGAAGGTGGATGATCGATCTCAGTTGCTTGAGCATCGTCTCGCGCATACCGATCGCCGCCAGCCCGGCTTTTACGATCCCTCCTTGGGAATCGAGCAATCGGAGCACCATCTTCTCGCCAAAGTTTGTCGGCCCCGTGGCGGCACGAATATCAACGCGACGATCATCGCCGAGGGCAGCGAACGTGCCGTCCTGGGGGCGTCGCCTCTCCGCGATGTCCATGTCGGCGAGAACCTTCATCGCACTCAGTAGGGCTCGTCCCTCGGAGCCAACGTAGCTGGTGATGTTCTGCAGCACCCCATCGATACGGAAACGGATCTGCATCTCGTCTCCGGTCTTTGGCTCGATGTGAATATCAGTGGCCCGCATGACGACCGCGCGACCGAACAGTCGCTGGGCGGAGACAACGGCCTTCGAAGCATCGCGGTCGTTCGAGCCGGCCGACATGCCATCGATTCGCGTGCCGTCCTTCTTGACGAGTTCGATGTGGGGAAGTTCGAGATCTGCCGACGCGGCATCGTCCGGTGAGCCCAGGATTTTGGATCGAAGCCGGTCGTATCGGAGTTTCTTTACAAGTGGCCGGAGAAAGTCCTCGACGAACTTGTCGGGCAGATAGCGGGCGTCGGCGTCCGCCTCGAGGTCACGATGGGACAGGTAGCCCAACGCGACGAGTGGAAAGCCGAGCATGAATATCCAGGAAAACCAACGGTCCCACGACGATGGGGAAAAAACGATCGATGACAACAGAAGCCCACCCATCAAGCATGCGGCGGCGGTCCATTGCAGTCGTGCCGACGCGGAGAGCACCTCCTTGGCGTCGCGGTCCATCCAGAGCGTCACGGCCGTCCAGGCCAGCACGGCCACCAAAAGGAACCCACCGATCGCCATCAATCGACCGTGAAGGTCGATCGGAACGACGATGCCAGAGTCCGCGAAGGCAACGACGGCATCCATCCAGAAAAATGATGCCGCCAGTCCACCGACCGCGAGGGACCTTCCCACGGGCTGACAGGTGGCCGACCGCCCGGTGTATTTCGAAGCCTTTCCTCGCATGGTGAGGTTGTACTGCGATCAGTCTTCGCTGGCAATTCCGCCGGTTGGCTACCATAAGGACGTCATGATCGTTCAAACGCCCTCCGACGAACCATCCCACGGGACCGCCAAAAAACGGTTCCTGGCGGATGCAGCCGATCACGCCCGCGACGCGTCGCACCGCGCGTTCGTGCGGAAAGCCCTATCCGGGTACTACGTCACCCGCGATGCCCAGAAGGCCCGTTACCGATCGTGGGATCAGGCCCGTGACGCCGCTTCACTCGCGAAGTGGTCGGCGGTGAATCGTCTGGATGAACTCCTTCCGCGATTCGTGACGGCCTTCGAGGCGAATGGTGGCGTGGTGCACTGGGCCCGTACGGCCGACGAGGCCCGTGGGATCGTGCTCGGCCTTCTCCGACGGGTAAAAGCCAAGTCGATCATCAAGAGCAAATGCATGACCAGCGAGGAGATTCACCTCAACGCAGCGCTCGAGACGGAGGGCTATGGGGTGGTCGAAAGCGACCTCGGGGAATTCATCCAGCAACTCCGCGGAGAGCCGCCATATCACTTCGTGTTTCCCTGCATGCATGTCCGTCGCGACGAGATCAGCGACCTTTTTCGTCGTCATCTCGGCTCGCAGCCCACGGATAGCCCAGAAGAGTTGACCATGATCGCCCGCCGGCACATGCGGAGGCTCTACGTCGAGGCCGATGTCGGAATCACGGGAGCCAACTTCCTGGTGGCGGAGACCGGGCAGATTTCCATCACGGAGAACGAGGGTAACGCTCGCCTCACCGCTTCGCTCCCGCGGATGCACATCGCGATCGCGGGGATCGAGAAGGTGATCGAGCGGTTGGACGACCTTTCGGTGCTGCTGCCGATGCTGGCCACCGCGGGCACCGGCCAGCCGATGACCTGTTACAACACGCTCTACGGTGGTCCTCGTCATGAAGGCGAGTGCGATGGGCCGCAGGAGATGCACGTCGTGCTTCTCGACAACGGCCGGACAGCCCTGCTGGCCGATCCGGAGCAGAGGGATGCGCTTCACTGTATCCGCTGCGGTGCCTGCCTGAACGTCTGCCCGATCTTCAAGAACGTCGGTGGTTTCACCTAGGGTACGACGTACCAGGGGCCGATTGGTTCCGTGATTACGCCCCACTTGCGAGGGCTCAAGGAATGGAGCCATCTCTCGGCGGCGAGTTCGCTCTGTGGGGCCTGCTCGGACGCCTGTCCCGTCCGCATCGATATCCACCACCATCTCCTCCATAACCGCCGCAATGTCGCGAAGGAGTCGCCTGGACGACTCGAGAGGATCGGCCATCGTCTCTTCGTGTGGGTTGCACGACGGCCACGTCTGTTCTCGTTGGGGGGGGCAATCTTTCGACGGATGCTGCCGGTGCTCACCTGGCTCAGGCCGCCGGGGATGCGGGATTGGCTCGCCACGCGGAATCTGCCGAAGCCCCCGCGGCGGAGTTTTCGTGGCGAGTGGAGGAGGCGATGAGTGTGTCTTCATCTTCGGCCGTCGGTGACGCGAGGGCTGTGATCCTCGCACGGGTCCGGGAAGCCCTGCGTCGACCCGCGCCACTTCCGCACGGCGTGACCATCGTTGGAGTGTCCGACGAAGACGGACATGCGGTCGATCCTTCCGTGGACCGACGGCTGACGATCCTTCCCGCTCAGGCTGCCCGTCCCTGGCTGCCGGACGGTGGGGATTCGTCAGAGGAGCGGATCGCCGTGTTGTCCGAGAACCTCTCGAGGCTGCGGGCCGGTTTCGAGCGGGTCGTCTCCGTCGATGACGCGTGTAGTCGGATCGTCGACTTGATCGTTCAGCGGGACTGGCGACGGGTGGCCGGCCATCGTCATCCGCTGGTGGATCCGGTACTGGACCGGATCGAGTCCCTGTCCGGTCGGACCATCCTGCGGTTCGGTTCAAAATCGTCCGAGGGCGACGGGCAGGCGTTCGACAAGGATGCGCTCGAATCCTGCGACCTCGGTATCACCGCCTGTGAGGCGATCGTCTCACAGACGGGTTCAGTGCTCGTGGGAAGCACGTCCAGTGGCGGCCGATCGCTCTCGGTTTTTCCTCACGCACACGTCGTCATCGCGACCGTTGACCAGGTCGTGCCGACGATCGCAGACGCCTTCGATGTCGCCAGGAGTCGTTGCAACGGAAGACTCCCGAGCATGCTCTCCTTCATCACCGGGCCGAGCCGGACGGGGGATATCGAGCGGATTCTCGTGCTCGGTGCCCACGGTCCGCGAGAGCTGGTCGTCGTTCTCGTCGGCTGATCCCCTTCCCGTCGGTACGAACCGATCCATAGGCAGGATCGGTACGAACGGCGAAATATCGACGCGGCTGAGTTTTCTGGCCGGGCTGGATCGATCATCTCCAGAGAGTTTGCCGGAGACGCAAACCGTGTGGATCGCGGTGCGGCTTTCGGCTTGGTTCGTGCACGTGCTTTTTCCTCTGGAGGTTTCCGTGAAAGTTCGATTCAAGTTTGGACTGCTCGCCGGACTGGCGGCGGCCGTGGTGTGTAGCGGGTCCGTCGTCGCTCGTGGCGAGGATGCCGCGGCGGCACCGGCCGCCGGTTCGGTGTTGGTGGAGGGTGCGGCCGAGAGTGCTGCGGCGGCCACGGTGGCCGAGGCTGCTGACGCCTGCGAGCGGACCCGCCGCTGCTGGAGGTGGGTGACGGAGATGCGAGACGTCAACTGCACGGAGTACACGAAGGAGGAGCGGACCCGCACCTTTGACGTCGTGCGGCACGTTCCTCGCACCGAGGAGCGCACCAGAAGCTTCAAGGTGATGGTCCCCGAGACGCGGACGAAGTCGATCGAGTACACGGTCGTCAAGCGTGTCCCGGAAACCCGGACGCAGGAGTACACGGTGAAGGTTCCTTACACCGAGCAGGTGGAGGAGAGCTACACGGTGTGCGTGCCGGTCAAGGAGGAGAAGACCCACACGTGGACGGTGAAGGTCCCCTACACCGAGCAGGTCGAGGAGACCTATACGGTGAAGGTCCCCTACACCGAGGAGATGACTGGGACCCGTAAGGTCGTCAAGCGGGTGGCATCCAAGGAGACGAAGTCGGTGACGGTGCGCGGTGGCCACTGGGAGACCTCGGTCAAGGAGATCTCGGCCAACGGTAAGTACGACGCCGATGGCAACCCGTGCTGCCCGAAGACCGTGTGCTGCCGCTGCTGGGTCCCGACCTGCGAGACCAAGGAGGTCGAGGTCACGAAGTGGGATTGTGTCACGGAAGAGGTTCCCTACACCTACTGCGTGAAGAAGTGCCGTGAGGAAGAGCGGACCAGGACCAAGTGCATCCACAAGTGCCGTGAAGAGGAGCGAAGCGGCACCTACTGTGTGGTGAAGATGGTCCCCGAGACGCGGACCCGCACGAAGTGCGTCCACAAATGCCGCGACGAGGGTCGCACCCGTGAATACACGGTCTGCAACTGCGTCGAGGAGAAGTGCAGCAAGGACGTTTCCTACACGGTGTGCGTGCCACAGGAGCGGACCGAGACGTACAACGTCACGGTTTGCGACAAGGTGACGGAGACCAAGAGCGAGACGTACAACGTCTGCGTTCCCCACACGGTCACCAAGCAGGTGCCGGTAAAGGTTCGTCGTTGCGTCGAGGAGACCGTTCCTGCCACCGACTGCTGCAACTGAAGCCCGGTCCGGCGTCACTCCTGTCGACGCTGAATTCGGCTTGAACTCTCGAGCGGGCCGGACGCCCTGCCGTCCGGCCCGCTCCCTTTTGGGGCTCGCTCGACGGCCGCCCCCTCCCAAGACCCGTGGTTACAATGTCAAACCGGCTGGCAGGCCGCCGAGCCTGTACAATTCACGAGGCGGGGATCCAAGAGAGGTGTCGGGAATGCCAACGACCCGAAATTCAGTCCTTTCCAGATGGTGGTGGCTGGCGGGGGTCGCATCGACGGTGCTGATGGTGATGCTCGCCGCGGGCTGGTGGCTTGGTTGGTTCGGCCGCTCGGAGGATCCCAGGGTCACCGAGATCAAGAATCTGCAGCAGGAGCTTGCCGCCAAATATCCTCCCGAACAGGGGCCACGGAACATCGCGGAGGCGACGGAGCGTGTCGCTGCGATCACCACCGTCATGACCCGCATCGCCGCCTTGCCGGAAGAACTCCGTCCGCAGGCCATCGAGCCGGGCAGGCGAATCATGATGCGGTCGATGGAAGCGAAAATTGACAGCTATTTCGCGCTGCCCCCGAAGG
>JBJTBB010000334.1:0-3573 GCA_046091125.1 Planctomycetaceae bacterium | reverse complement strand
AGAATTTCGTCGTCACGGTCTTCAAGCGAGACCTTTCAGGGTGTATTTTGTTCAAATCAATCGGTTGAAACGCTACTAGTGTAAAGGGTGACTTTAGATGCCGGTGAAAGTGGTAATCGCAGACGATCATGAACTCATTCGGCGGGGCCTCAAGGACCTTTTTTCTGGCTCGGAAGTCAAGGTCGTTGGCGAGGCCACGAATGGCGACGAGGGAAAGTCCAGTTAGTGGGGGATGGTGGAAAAAAGAATCTTCTGCTCGGCACGAAATGCAGCGACGACAGGTAAGTGCATTTCAAGAAACTGTCTTGTCGGAGTCGAAATGGCCGGGACATGTTAATGAGATAGCCCAAGGAGGGGCCGAACAGCTTTTTGGGGGGTTCACGCCGGGAAGTTGCTTAGTCACCCTATAATCGTATTCGAGATCTGAATCGCTCGCGACCACGCACACGTTGAATACCGACGAGAGTTCATCGACTCATGCCTCTCGGGTCGGTGATATAGTTTGGTCACCCGAGGCAGAAAAACCCGTCTAAGAATTTCGTCGTCACGGTCTTCAAGCGAGACCTTTCAGGGTGTATTTTGTTCAAATCAATCGGTTGAAACGCTACTAGTGTAAAGGGTGACTTTAGATGCCGGTGAAAGTGGTAATCGCAGACGATCACGAACTCATTCGACGGGGCCTCAAGGACCTTTTTTCTGGCTCGGAAGTCAAGGTCGTTGGCGAGGCCACGAATGGCGACGAGGCGGTGAAGTTGACCAAAAAGCTCAAGCCGGACGTCGTACTCATGGACATCCGGATGCCGGTCAAGGATGGGCTCGATGCCCTCGAAAAGATTCGTGCTGAAATGCCCCAGGTACGGGTCGTCATGCTCTCCACGTTCGACAATCCAACGTATGTCGCGAGGGCGGTCGCTGCCGGAGCCCACGATTACATCCTGAAGGGATCGACGAAGGCCGAATTTGTCAGTTCGATTACAGGTGCCGCTTCCGGTCAGCAGCCGCAGCGTGCGGGTGAGCTTCGTCGCGTTGCGACGACGATGGCCAATCGGGTCGCGGCCCCTGATCCGGATATCCCACTCACCCAGCGGGAAGCGCAGGTGCTCCGCCACATGGCCTTGGGGCTCCCCAACAAGGAGATCGCCAAGTCGCTCTCCATCAGCGTCGAGACCGTGAAGGAACACGTTCAAAACATCTTGCGAAAGATCGCCGTCGAGGACCGGACCCAGGCCGCCGTCTGGGCAGTGCGGCGGGGTCTCGTTTGAGTCGGTTCGACGTTTGGTCATCAAAGCCCCTCAGCCGCCTGCGACCAGGCGAAGACGTTCCAGCAGCGGCGGGCCCCATCAGCGACGGGCCCGTGGATGCGCTCGGTCGTAGGCCTCGAGCAGCTTTGTCGTGGTGACGTGGGTGTAAATCTGCGTCGTCACGATGCTCTTGTGCCCGAGCAGCTCCTGAACACTGCGGATGTCGGCACCCGCCTCGAGCAGATGCGTCGCAAACGTGTGGCGGAGCGTGTGCGGGCTGGCCCTGCCGGACAGTCCAGCGGCCGCCGCGTGTGCGTCCAGAAGCCGGGCGACCCCGCGCACCGACAATCTCCCACCAAACCTGTTGACGAAAAGCGGACGGACAGTGGCTCGGGCGGGGATGGGCAGAAGGCGATCACGAATCGTCAGCCAACTCCGGATCGCCTGTCGGGCGTGTCCCCCCACGAGCCCCAATCGTTCACGACGGCCCTTTCCTCGCACCCGTACGATCCCCTCCTTGAGATCAAGGTCCGTGTCGTCGAGCCTCGCCAGTTCGTGGACGCGTAGGCCAGCCGAATACAAAAGTTCGAGGATCGCCCGGTTCCGGACGACCCAAGGGGGCCTCTGCCCCGGGGCGGCTAGCAGCCGACCGATCTCCTCCCGCGTCAGAACCTTTGGCAGCCGCCGTCTCTGCCTCGGACTCCGGACGGGCGACGCAGGATTGGTGGTCACCCAGCCCTCCCGTACCCCGAACCGATAAAAGCTACTGACGCAGGCGAGTTTGCGGGCGATGCTCGACGCCGCATAACCAGCTGAATGGAGACCCGCCGCGAATCGACGGAGCACGGCACTCGTCGCCTCGGCCGGTGTGCCACAACCTGCCGACATGAGGATTTCCTCAAGTTGCAGCAGATCTTCTCGGTAGCTTTTGAGAGTCAGCGGTGATCCACCGCGTTCAGCGGCCATCGAGTCGAGAAAACGGCCGATGGCCCTCCCGATCGCCGATCGGGGCACAGGCCTCGCCGTTTGCTCAGGCCGCATGATCGGCAGGGGGAACGAAACGAGGGCGGGCCGACGATGCGGCTGCCTGCCGCACTTTCTGGCCCAGAACGGCCGCGTCGTACCAGGTGAAGCTGAGTTCCGGATTGGCCGCGTATCGCCCCATCTGCTGCAGAGCCTCGGCACGGCTCGCGTCGTCGAAGAGGAAGACGTAACGCTCCTCCCCCTTGACCAGCGCGATCACATTGATGTCGTTCGACTCCATGCCTGCTCCCCTCGACAACGATCGATCCCCAAGACCCCGAAATGGTCATCGGTCGCTTCGGGTCGGTTTCCCGAAGAGAAGGCAGATGATCCTCCTTGTCCGCCCGACTGTGTCAGCCCGGACAGTTCGATCCACCCGTTTCGCCAGCCTGAGAGGTGGTTCGAGTGCAGAGGCATCGAAGAGTTCAGACTCCCGGAAAATCGATCCGATTCGAGGAAATCTGCCAGTGAATGCCTCCGTCAGCCCCCCAAAGTACAACCCATTCTGCGAGCCTCCTCAGTCTTCCCGAGGCGATCCTCTTCCGGAACTTGCTCCCTCCGCCAGAAGCCCGACAATGCCGAACTCGTCCTGACCAAGCCATCCTCTTTTTCAGTAGGGTCCGCATGGGTGCACCAGGTTCTTCAGACCCGCCTGCCCCCGCTTCCTCGGACGGGAGGTCTTCCGTCGCTTTCGGTGGTCGTGAACGCGACGACTTCGAGAAGCTCGTGGCCCATGTGCGCCGGACGGCGACGCTTGCTTCGGTGGGGTCTCTTTTGGGCTGGGATGAGCAAACAATGCTTCCGCCGAACGCCGCCGACCATCGGGCCGAGCAGGCTTCGGTCCTGGCGGCGATCGTCCACTCACAACGTACGGATCCAGAACACCTCGACCGGTTGGGCAGGCTCGCCGAAAGTTCATTGGCCACGGGTCAATCGCCAGAAGCGATCGCCATCCGACGGCTCAAGGACGACTCCGACAAGCAGGCCCGTCTATCGGCGCGACTGGTCGAGGAAATGGCCGGGACATGCGTCCGAGCGCAGGCGGTATGGGTGGAGGCGAGACGCTCGAACCGGTGGCCTTTGCTCGAGCCCTGGCTCGAGCGTCTGTTCGCCCTCAAGCGTGAGCAGGCGGCCTGCCAGTTGCCCGACCGGGATGCGTACGATGCCCTTCTCGACGATTACGAGCCGGGAGCACGATGGAAGTCGATCGGCCAGCGATTCGATCGTCTACGAGTCGGAATCGTGGACCTCCTGCATGCTTTCGAATCGGCCGGAACCCGGCCTGATGACGAACTCTTGCGGAGGCACT
>JBJTBB010000333.1:0-8332 GCA_046091125.1 Planctomycetaceae bacterium | reverse complement strand
ATCCTTTTCTATGCCCGCCGATTCAGATCAGGTCGGGTCGGATTCCATGGCCAAGCCATCCCGTGGGATCGCCGTCCCGTCTGGATCCGATCCCGATCCCGTCATCGAGCCAACCCCTGCCCCGAACCCCGAGTTTGGGTTTGAGTAAGCGTGTGGGACTTTGTCCTGGAAATCGCCGAAGGCGAAAACCCCTGTTTTCCCAATGCCGGAGGAGGGACTTGAACCCACACGCCCTTGCGGGCAACGGATTTTGAGTCCGCCGCGTCTGCCATTCCGCCACTCCGGCCCGTGCAGATGAGCGCCGAATCAAAACCTACGCCAGATTCGTCGCCGTTTCCAGCCGGGTGGCGACACGGCCGTTCGCGGGCTTTCACAGGTTCATGCCGAGGAATCCCCCTGAGGAATCGATGGCCGCCTGTTCTCTGGCGAGCCGCTCGAGCGTTCGGGAAAGATCACCCGCGGCGATATAGCGGTCGAACTCGACTTCCACCGCCCGCTTGGCGGAGAGCGTGAGCCATTTCACGGCCGGCTCGGTCAGCCAGTCGCAGGTCTCGCGGGCGAGCGTGATGACGAGATCGCTGCCAACCGTCCGACTGTCCCGATCGTCGGTGAGCACCGTACCCTCCACGGTGAACTCCACCATCCCGATGGCCGGATCATTCGTCAATTGAAAGCGACACAGCGCGTCGGTGAGATAATAGCTGTTACGGGTTCCGTGCCGCGTGACGGCCCGCTGGAGTCGCTCGAGGCGGTGCCGGAAGGCCGGTGAAGCGTCGATCGGGATGTCGAGTCGGCCGAAGCCGCGCAGTGGAGTGCAGTCAAAGCTGACGGCCACTGCCTGCATTCGCACGGGTTCATTCATGGTGGGTCTTGTCGATGAAGGATGATGGGTGCCCAATGACGTTCCATGGATCGAACATGACGGATCGCACGGCCCTCGCCACTTTAAGATTCTCCGGGATCGATCCCTCGATCAGGGGAGGTCGCTTCAGGGGCGTCGGTCCGACGAGCCCGCCCCGACGCGTGAGTCTCACGGCACGAAAACCCATCCTATCGTACTGCCCGCGGTCCTTCTCCGTGTTCGTCGTGCTCACGTGTGTCGTATTGTCGTCGAACCTGCAAGCGAAAGCAGAGCAGCCGTCAATTTCGGCCAGTGAGGCTGTTTCCACCATCAGCATGACGCGTCGGCTGATGGGAGTTTCCTGGACGATCACCGCCCACGCCACCGATGCGGTCGTTGCAACGGTTGCCGTTCGCAATTCCCTGGATGAGGTCGAGCGGCTCGAACGCGTGCTCTCTGACTACGATCCAGCCAGCGAACTCTCCAGACTTTCGGCGGCTTCTCCTGGATGCCGTGAGGTTGGAGACGACCTTTGGCGGGTGCTCGAATTGAGCGAACGGTTTCGGGAATGCTCCAACGGAGCGTTCGACCCCACCGTCGGTCCTTTGACCGCCCTTTGGCGGCAATCTCGCCGGTCGGGAAGGCTGCCCGACCCCGACAAGCTCTCGGCAGCCCGCGAGGCCTGTGGTCCGGCGACGCTCGTACTCGATGCCGAACGGCGATCCGTGCGGCTGACGAGGCCTGGCATGCGGCTGGACCTGGGTGGCATCGGCATGGGATTCGCCGCTGACGCGGCAATGCGGATGCTCAGGAAGGAAGGCATCGACTCCGCGATGATCGATGCCTCCGGCGACATCCTCGTCTCCGGGCCCCCTCCCGGCCGGCGGGCCTGGCGGGTCGCGGTGGAAAGGCTACGGTCGGTTCCTCTCGGATTGCCCGCTCGGGAAGATGCGCTGTCGTCCGAACTGACGCATATCGACCTTGTCGATGCCGCCGTCACGACGTCCGGTGACGCGTACCAGGCGCTTGAAGTCGACGGCGTGCGATACGGGCATGTCATTGATCCCCGAACGGGCCTGGGTGTGAGGGGACCCCGTGCCGTGACGGTTGTCGCACGCGACTGCACGACCGCCGATGCCGCTGCCACCGCCGCCTGTGTCCTCGGGCCCGTCGACGGGCTGCGAATGATCGACTCGCTTTCCGGAGCGTCAGCCATGTTCCAGTGGGTCGAAAATGGTCGCCTCCTGCGGAAATCTTCGAGCGATTGGCCGAAGGAAACCGTCTTGGACAGATCGTCGAACCCGTAGCCCACCTGGCTTTCCCAGCTTTTGCCCATGGCGAACACATGTGACGGTTGGCCCAAGTGTGCGGATTGCGTGGCCGAGACCACCTTCGCCGTCGTCGCGCCCCGGTGCTGCGATGCGGGCCCCGGCCGGGGGGCACGGTGCCGGGAAGGGAGCCGATCGGCTTTAGTTCCCCGGGGCGCGTCGACGGTCCGTGACGACCGATCGATTCCTCGATTCATACGAGCCCCCCGTGCCAAGCCGCTTCGGACGAATCCTGCTTGCGATCTGGACGAGCCTTTCGCTCGTGGCGACCGGGTGCGCTCCCAAACAACCGTTCTATTTCTTCGAGGATGGCGACCTTTCGCACTACGTGGGAGCCGTCCAAAAGATCGAGTACCCAGACGTCGAGCAGAAGCCGCTCGACGAGGCCGCGGGAACCCGTGAGCCGCTGACGCTCTCCAATCCCAGTTTCGACCAGATTTGGGAGGTCTCTCTCGAGGAGGCGATCCGAATCAGTCTCGAGAACGGAAAGATACTCCGCAACCTCGGTGGTCGGTTCGCGAGCTTCGGCGGCCCGCGTCCGCAGACCGGTGAACCGGCCGTGTCGCTCCTGACGGCACCCTCCGGCACGCCCACGATCTACGACCCGGCGATCACCGAAACGGATCCCTTTCGCGGCGTTGAGAGTGCGCTCGCGGCCTTCGACGTGCAACTGGCCGCCTCATCGACTTGGGAGTCCGGCAATCGTCCCCAGAACGTCGATCCGCAGTTTCAGACGATCCTCTTCGTGCCGGTGCTCAAGACGGTTAACGGCACCAATTCGATCGGGCTGACGAAGCGGACAGCAACGGGTGCGCAGTTCGGCGTCTCGAATTCCTGGATCGGTGCCAATACCAACAACGCCTTCCGCGACGTCGACACCACGTGGACGACGCAGTACGACTTCACCTTCAGCCAGCCGCTCCTCCAGGGAGCGGGCGTCACTTACAACCGTATCGCGGGCCCCGACACCTTCGAGAACGTCTTCGGCCGTCCAAATGTTCGCGGAGTGTTGCTTGCACGTATCAACGCCGACATCTCACTGGCGGACTTCGAAGCCGGCGTACGGAATCTGGTGAGCGACCTCGAACAGTCGTATTGGGAGCTCTACTTCGCCTACCGAAACCTCGAGGCCCGGAAGGCCGGCCGTGATTCAGCCCTCGAAGCCTGGCGAAAGGTGCACGCCCTCTACGTCGAGCAGTCGCGTGGCGGCGAGGCCGACAAGGAGGCCCAGGCCCGGGAGCAATACTTCTTCTTCCGCAGCGAGGTGGAGAACGCCCTGTCCGACGTCTACCGTTCGGAGAATCGTCTGCGATTCATGAGGGGCATCACCGCCAGCGACGGTCGGCTCATTCGCCCGTCCGACGAGCCCACGACGGCTCGGGTCGCCTTCGACTGGCAGCAGTCGCTGGTGGAGGCCCTTTCCCGCTCGGCCGCACTCCGTCGCCAAAAGTGGACGATCAAACAGAAGGAACTGGAGCTCACCGCCGCCAAGAACCTGTTGCTGCCGCGGCTCGACATCGGTGGCCGCTGGCGGGCGCTGGGTGTCGGCGAGGAGCTCATCAATCAGAGTTATCTCCCCTTCCCAAACAAGATAAGCGGGCTGCCACCTCCCGCTCCCAGTCCTGCCGACTCGATGGAGGGAACGGACGCGTATTCGACCCTCTTCAGCGGCAACTTCTACGAGTGGCAGGCTGGAGCCCAGTTCCAGATGCCACTGGGCTTCCGAAGGGAACTCTCCACGGTGCGGCACTTCCAGTTGCAGCTGGCCCGCGAACGGGCCCGCCTGCAGGATGAGGAACTCGAGGCGTCGCATGCCCTCGTAGAGGCCGTACGGAACATTGACACCAACTTCGCCCTCGCCCAGACGAATTTCAATCGCCGTGTCGCCGCCGAAAAACAGGTCGATGCCGTGCAGGCGGCATACGACGCTGGGACGGTGACGCTCGACCAATTGCTCGATGCCCAGCGACGAAGGGCCGAGGCCGAGAGTTCCTACTACCGGGTACTGATCGATTACAACCGTTCGATTTCACAGCTCCATTTCCGAAAGGGCTCGCTGCTCGAATACAATGGTATCTTCCTGTCGGAAGGCCCCTGGCCGGGGAAGGCCTACTTCGACGCGCATCGCCGGGCCCGACAGCGGGACGCCAGCCTCTACCTCGACTACCGGCACTCGCGGCCGGCCGTCTTCAGCCGTGGCGCGATCACGCAGAACTTCGAGTCGGTCGGTGCCGATGCCCGTCCGTTCCAACTGCCGCCGCGGGATCCGGCCACGCGTGAAGAGTCACCAGTCGAGCCGAAAGACGGCGTGCAGCCCGTCGAGGAAATACCGCCCCCCGACGCCTCGACCGGGATCGCTCCGCCGGGAACTCCCCAGCTGCTTCCGTCACAGGAGGGTGCGCTCCCGATCGTACGGCTCCGCGGAACGCGGCCCTCCGATGTCGATCCTGCCGGCTTCCTGGCACCACCACCGCCGATCCCTCCGGGGCGGACGCTGACGAGCCCGACCGATGCGGAGGCCTCGCAGGCCCGATGATTCGAGGCGGCTTCCCGTGATCGGCTCACCTCGCGAGCGGGAATCGGGCGGCTTCCAGGGCCGCCTCGGCGGCGAGTGGATCCTGTCTGCGGATCGCCTCGAGTCGCTTGCGTGCGATTGGCTCGGGGCATGCGGAGAGATATCCGGCCACGGCGCGCCGCACGAGCGGGTCCTCCCTTCCGAGCGAGCTCCAGAGCTCGGCGTCCACGTCTACCGCCGCCCAATCACCGTAGCGGGCCAGGTCGACCGCGGCATCGGCCGCCACGACGGGCCAGCGCAAAAGTTCGCGAGTGGCCGCAGCGACGCGGGATCTCGGGATCGAATCGGAGAGACTTTCCCACGCGAAGCGCAGGGCCGAAAGCAGATGCCGCTGATCGACGGGGCGTGGGATCGGTGCGCCACCCTCGATCGAATCGGATCGACCCAATAATCCGAGCGACTCGATAAAGTCGAGACCTTCCTCTCCTTCCGCAACGAGGAGTCCAGCGAGCATGCCGTCGAAACCGGACCGGAAATCATCGGCTGGAGCGGCAATCGCCTCCCGCAGGACCATGCGGGCCGCCTCTCGCTCGAGAGGATCGGTCGCACGCGAGGCGGCCAGTCCAAGTGCGAGACCGAAGAAGCCCCGCTTCCGCTGATCGCCAAGGGGTTCGATCACTTGTTCACACAGCGCGGCCACATCGAAGGAATCGGCCGCGTCGCGCACGGCCGCGAACGGAGCGATTCCGAACTCGGCGAACGCGTCATCGGCGATAAGGGCGTCGGGGTGATGAAGTCGCGCGGCGAACCAGTCCAGCCGCTCGACGGCCGGTCGATCGGTCCGGGGAGCCGTCGCCACGTGAGCAAGGAGTGCCTCGTCCGCCACGATCGCCGACCAGATGAGGGTGGCTTCGTTCTCGCCCTCGCGGCGTCCGAACAGCACGGCCGTCCCCTCGGAGGGTGATTCCGGACGGGCGATCACGCTGTCTCCCGAGGCGATGCCGGCTCCGGCGAGGACCGAGAGCACGCGGAACGAACGTCGTGGCAGGCCATCGACGCCGATCGATGTCGCGCCGTATGGTTCTCCAACGGCCACGCAGGCTGCGGTATCACGCCTCCAGGCAAGCGGTTCGGCCACGACGCCGCAAAACGGACAGGCTTCTGCGACCAGGCAGACGAGCACCGCGATCATGAACACGGCGCAGCGGCTGCAATGGGTCGACGGCAACTGGGCGGTCAATGGACGCTGTGCGCGGGTATTGCAGAGGCGCGTCACGTCAGTGCACCATCTCACCATCCATGGCGTAGATCGCCAGGTACGTTCCATCCGGTGCCCGCAACTCCTGGAGCCGGAAGGTGCCCGTCACCGCCACCGGCCGCACCGAGAACGACGCCGAGCGTCCGGGTAGCATTCGCACCACGATGCAGTCATGCAACATCGCACCCGGTCCGAAGCAGCACTCCATGTTGTCTCTGACGAGAACAAAATGGGTCAGTCCGGTCTGCTGGAAGCTCGGCAGGATGTACCCCCGGATCCGGATTCGCGAGCCGTCGAGGGATGTGACCCGCTTGGGGATCAGGTCGGTGCTGAAGGGATCCCCCCTTTCCATCTCGAGCTTCACATCATCGAAGGAGAGATCCCGCAAACGAGAGGCCGTGGCGGCATCCGAGACGGCTTCAACGCGATCGGTCGTGGTGCCCGTTTCGTCGACTGGGCTGCCACCCCCATCGGCGGCGACGGTCGGGCGATTCGGCGTCGTGGGATTGGGGGCGTGTCCGCATCCGAGCCAGGGGGCGAGCCCGACCATGCATCCGATCAGGCAGAGGCCTCGGGCCAGGAACACTCTCGTCCGATCGACGGGCGGGACGGTCGAAGCATGTCCGTCGAGCATCGCGAACCTCACGTGCGGCACGTCGAGCATGTCTGGCCAAACGGCGGGCTGCAGATTCAACAGGCGGGAGTCCTCGAAGCGTGCCGTCCATGGAATCACTTGCCGCTACCGGATGAATGCCTGGTCGAGATGGTACAGCACGCCGCCGTCGATCGTCGCGGTGCCACCCTGCAGAACCGAGAACCTTCCGGCGATCTTCACGAGCCTGGGAGTGAAATCGATCCCCTGGCGATCAGCGAGCTGCACGAGCACGCGATCAGTGAGCTTCGGGTTGCCACCGAAGCAGCAGTCGCCCTGATCGCGGACGAGCAGGAACTCCCCGATCCCGCGCAGCTGTTTGCCGGGGGACATGTAGCCCGTGAGCAGCACGTCCTTCCCGTCGAACGCCCGGGCGGAGTCCGGTACCGAGTCCGGCGGATCACCTTCCAACGGTTGAAGGATGTCATAGCTGATCCTCTCGAAGCCGGGAGGCAGCTCCGCCGCGTACACGATCGAGAGCCAGGTCAGGCTTCCGACGAGGCAACAGCCGGCGAAGGCCGCGGAGCCCATCGCGAGCGGCTTGCCGGCCAGCGTGTCAGGACGCGAGGCGATCTGCATCCAGCCCATCAGGCCGAGCGCGAGTCCGGCGGCTGGAAGCACCGCGAGCCACCAGTCGAAGCAGGCCAGTGGTGATGCGATCGCAAGTACGGCGCTTGCGATCGCGTAATGCGAGAGCGATCGATAGGAACCGGAATCCTCCGAGACATCCTCGGCGAGTTCGGTGCCGCTCGTGATCACGTCGTGCGGACGGTCGAAAATCGTGGATGACATAACCCGAACGCTTCTAGGGCGCTGACCGACCGGCGGTCGCGGCCGGTCGCAGCATCGCCCGGGCGAAAAGCCCCACGACCAGAACCGCGAACGACCACACCGCCCATCGTAGGAGGGAAAAGCCGTTCGACGAAGCGGGCGACTTCGCGGGGCCTTCTGCGGTTGCAGCCCCCGTCGATTCCTCCGAATCGGGTCGCGTCGGGTCGAAGTCACCGATCACTGGAACGACCTTCGAGCCTGCCGTCGATTGCGACGACTGCATCGGCGCTCCGGCGACCTCGCTTTCCGGGGCGTCCGGCTCGGCGGCTGGCTCGTCCGGCTGCGGTCCAGGAGGACGAAAGCCACCGGAGAAGCCGGCGAGCGTCGTGGCGCGCTTCACCGCCTGAGGATCGATCTTTTCGCACTCCGCGAGCACCTCGGCGGCCCGCGGTGATGGGCAGGCTCGCAGGTAGTTCACGACCGGCTCTCGGACGAAAATCGTGTCGTCGCGTGCGTCGCGGAAGAGTTCTCCGAGCCGTTCGACAACCGACCAGTCTTCCCAACGGGCGAGGTCGGCGATCACGAGATCCGCAAGTTTGGGTTCATCCAGGAGCAGCCCGAGGGACGCGAGTACGCGCTCGCGCGGAACGATGCCGCTCTCCTCGCCCAGGAAACGAAGGGCCATCACGGCGGCATAGGTTTCCGTGAAGGGAATCTCCCGGTTCTGCGCCTGGAGTTGGGCACGGTCGAGAAAAAGGCGATCCACGAGGTCGAGCCCATCCTTACCCATCAGCGTCACGTAGCAGGCGATCAGAGCGTCGAGTCCGCTTCGCACCTCGCGGCGCTCGTCCTCCGCGAGCACCGCCAGTGGGCCGGCGGCATCCTCCTCCGTCTCGAGGCCGGAACCAGCCCGCAGGATCGCGGCGATCCTCGCAGCGTTTGCCCGGCTGCCGCAGACGCCCAGCAT